>SKVA01000334.1 GCA_007129695.1 Spirochaetaceae bacterium
CGCGACTTGGCAGCACTACGAGGCCCGCATTGCGGCCGTGGTCGAGGCGGCGCTCGCTTGATGTCCACCGCCGTCTTCGCCCCGCCGGCCGCCCAGGCCGCCGCCAACTCCGGTCGCGCCGAGACCCGCCGCCGCTTTGCCGTCCGGACCCTTTCCGAAGAAGTAGTCGGTGATCCCCGACGTGTTCGACATCAGGTGTCGGATCGTGATCTGCCCGGATCTGTCGGTTCCGTCCATCACGTGCAGCCCGGCGATGAGATCCGATGGCAGATATCTCGACATCGGGTCGTCCAGAGCGATCGCCCCCTCGTGTCGCAACTGGAGCAGGACGGCGGTGACGTAGAGCTTCGTCACGCTCGCGATGAAGTATCGATTCTCCGGCTTCAGGTTGCCGGCCGCGCCGCTCCAGCCGAGCGTCCCGCGTCCGTCCTCCACGCAGAGAATCGCCCCGTAGACCGAGCGGTTGGCGGCCATCTTTCGGACGGTCCGCTCCAGAAACTCGTCGGACAGACCCGTAGTGGAACGTTGCGGTGCGGGTGACATGAGATCGTACCTCCCTAGGCTATATGTGAGCGCTACAGTATAGACGACTGCAGTGGTGCCGACTATAGTTCGCTGATGAAACTCCCTGTACTGGCAGCCTCTATCGTTGTGCTTTCGATCGCGTGCGCGACACCCGGCAGCGTCCCGCCCGCGGCGACGGCGGAGCCGGTCGTACTCCAGAACCCGGCCGCGGTCAAAGCGTCGATCGACGGGCTCCTTCGGTCGCACGACTTCTACAGGAGACTCTCCGGAACGGTTCTGGTCGCGCAGGGCGACTCCATCGTATACCAACAGAGCTTCGGCCGGCGCGACGTCGGAAACTCGATCGAAAACGCGAACGACTCGATCTACGACATCGGGAGCATCGCGAAGCAGTTCACCGCAGCGGCGATCGTGAAACTGTCAGACGACGGTGTTCTGAACCTGGACGACCGACTGGCCGACTTTTTTCCGGCACTCGGACCGGTCGCCGAAGAGATCTCGCTCCACCACCTGCTCAGTATGAGTTCGGGCATCGCTCAGGACTTCTCCCGATCGCGCACGTACGACATCAGTGATGTGATCTTCCCGCAGCCGTGGCCGATAGCACTGTCGGAACTGGTCCATTACTTCGGGGAGCTCGAATCGGTCTTTCGACCGGGCAGCAGATTCGAGTACTCGAACATGAACTACATCCTGCTCGCCGCGATCGTCGAGCAGGTTACCGGAAGCGATCTGGGCTCGTACCTTGACACGGCCTTCTTCGCGCCGCTGGGAATGTCGAGCACGACGGTCGGCCGTGACGGCATCGATCCGATGCGACTCGCGCTCGGGTACACGGGTCTGCCGTCGACTCACGAAACGCCCGAACAATGGCACGACAGCTGGCTGCGCGGCGCGGGAGGCATGTATTCTTCGGCGTCGGACCTGCACCGATGGATGCTCGCACTCGACCGGAATGAGATCCTCAGCCCCGACGCGACCGAAACGCTCTTCCGGCCGCATCGTCGGTACGGGCGCGGCCACTACGCGTACGGGTGGGTCATCGACTCCACCGATGGTCCGACGTATCGCTATCACGAGGGGGGTACCGTCGGCTACGCCGGTGAAGCGGGCTTCTATTCGCAGGGCCAGGTCACGATCGTCATCCTGACGAATCACACGCACGAACTGGCACGGATCGGTGAGACCGTCACGCACCTGCAGGGGCTCTCCCGACAGCTGCGCAACATCGTCCTTGGACGCCCGTACCGGTCGCTTCCCGTACCCGGCGGCGGGCCGTACACCATGCCCGACGGAGACCGGACAATTGCCGGCTTCGGCTACCGGCTCGATCCCTCATCGGAGCATGTCGACATCTCGGCCTGGGGCGACTCGCCGTCGGTGATGGACGTCGGGTTCCACCGCGACCTGGTCGAATCGGGTCCGCGCTTTCGCCGGATAGTTCGAGTAGCGGCGGCGCTTGCTGAAGATGACTTCCGGCCGGTCTTCTGGCGGTCCGAGTGGACGATTCGCGTGGGGATAACCGCTGGGCTGGTACCCGACGCGTGGCGGTCGCTCACCGGCGACAAGGGTGAGTTTGTTTCCGCAAACGTCTACCGACTCCCGACCGACGCACGGCCGAACGTCTACTGGGTTCGCCTGGTCAACGAGTCAGCCGAGACCGGCGTCTTCATCACGTTGAACCGATTCGGCCGCGTCCGTGGGATGCAGATCGACCAGTCGTTCTCAGCGGACGGTCCGCGCACGGTACGAGCGCTCGCGATCGACGATCGGACTCTCTTCGTGGACGGATTCGCGTTAGGATATCCCGACCTGACGATCGCCTACGAAAACGACCGGTGGGTCCTCCGCCATCCGGTTGGTGACCTGCCTATCGAGTGACCCGCGCGGTCGCCGACGCGACGGTCGCGACGAGCAGCACCGGCACGGCGGCAAGGTAGCCGATCGGGACGCCGGCTGCCAGCGCGGCATAGTTCGCGCCGGTGATGTCGAGCGGGGCGACCCCATTGAGCGGCCCCAGATACCAGGCGACCATCGCGAGCACCTGAAAGACCCGCTCACCCGCCCCCGCCGTTCCTAGCGCGATCGCGAGCGTCGGGATGAACAGCGCCCCGGCGGCGAACCCGACAAGAAGCTCCGGATAGGCCAGGAACCGGACCAGGGCCCCCGAACCGATAGCCAGCGCCAGGAGAACCCCGGACAGCCACGCCGCGGGAAGCTGCCGCAGCACCGGCGATGGAGCCGCACCGAGCAACGCGTCGACTCCGTGTCTGCGCGCGCGGCCACCCGACTCCGACCACGGAACGACGGGCCAGATCCACGCGATCGGCAGCAGGATCCGCACTGCGTCAATCGGTAACACCAGCGCTGCGATCACCAGGGTCGCGGCTCCGGCGTACCAGAAGACCGATCGCCCGGCGATCAGGAGCCGGAACTCGCCCGCTACCAGAGCGGCGAAGCACGCGACCGGGTGGGAGGATCGGACCACCGGTTCTGTGAGGAAGCCGGAGCGATGCTCGTCGGACGCGACCGATCCTGGGGCGGGAGGAGCGGGAGGAGAGGGAGGAGCGGGAGCGGCTGTTCGACGGCGTCGCTTCAGACGAGCTGTCGGACGCGCGTCGGCCGACGCGAACCGATCGAAGGCCACGATCGCGGCCGCGACCAGGAGCGTCGCGACGACGATCAGATAGAGCCGGCCGACGGCGATCGTGCCCCAGTCTGCTCCGGCCCAGAGGAAGGTGGTGAGCTCATCGTGCTCACCAACGCCGAGCACGATTCCGCCGGGGGCGTCGAACCCTCCGGACCGCAACGTCGCCGACGCCGCCCCCTCGACGGCGGTGAACCCCAGAAGCCCCCCACCGGCAAACGGGAGCGTGATGAGCCAGAGCGCGCAGTAGACGACGTTGCCGGTCGATCCGCGGAGCGCGGGTACGCAGTCGAAGAACACGGCGACGGCCGCGACCACGATCGCCACGGGAACCGCGATGACGACCAGCGGCGCGAGGAGTGGACCCAGGTCGAGCCCGGGAACCTCGGCGTGGAGCAGAGCCATCACAGCCGCCGCGACCGCCAGTACGGCCACGACGGTGAGCAACACGATGAGGTTCGCCGCGAATCGCGCGACGACGTACCCGATCCGGCTCATGCGGGTACTCGCGAGCACCTGTCCGACTCCGGTACTCCGATCCCGCTCTACGCTCCCCCGGACCAGGAAGAACCCGACCAGCGACAGGAAGAATCCCAGGGTGAGCGCGGTGAGCGTACCGATCCAGGCCGAGTTGAGCACCCCTCGGTAGGCTCCGAGTCTGAGGTGAAAGACGCCGGCGACGATCTGGTACCCCAGGAGCGCGGCGAGTCCGATCGTGGCAAGGAACCCGAATCTCCGGGTGCGCTCGCGCAGATCCGCGAGCACGATCTGGTAGTGGCCGGTCATGCGCGCTCCGCGATTCGAGGTTCGACCGGCTGTCCATCGCGGGCGAGCGCCATATAGACATCCTCGAGCGTCGGCTCGGCCGGTTCGGCCGACGGGTCGGGGGCCCGGTCGCTGACCACGCGGCACTCGACTCCATCGGGCCGCCGGACCATTCGCACGACCAGTCCGCTACGTTCCAGATCGGCGGTATCGCCCGCTCGGTGGAGGGTGGTCCAGACGCGACCGGAGAGCTCACCGACGAGGTCGGCGGGACGCGCGTGGCGCAGGAGGCGTCCGCCCGCGACCATCGCGATCGACGTCGCGACGGCCTCCACGTCCGATACGATGTGGGTCGACAGGATCACGATCCGCTCGCCGGCCAGATGCGAGATCATGTCGCGGAACCGAGCGCGCTCGGCCGGATCGAGGCCGACGGTCGGCTCGTCCACGATCAGGAGCTGCG
Organism: Spirochaetaceae bacterium; assembly: GCA_007129695.1. Lineage (GTDB taxonomy): Bacteria > Spirochaetota > Spirochaetia > DSM-27196 > SLST01 > SLST01. The sequence goes on from SKVA01000334.1 coordinate 4,401, forward strand.
GGTCGTTCAGCAGCGCCTGCGCGATTCCGACTCGCTGCCGCATCCCGCCCGAATAGCCACCGATCGGACGATGCGCGGCGTCGGTGAGGTTCACGTACTCCAGGAGTTCGTCGATCCGGCGCCGTGCGGGTCGGCCGGTCAGGCCTTTGGCCGCAGCCAGGTAGCGGAGGAACTCGACCGCGTTCAGGTTCGGGTAGACCCCGAAGTCCTGCGGGAGGTAGCCGAGCTCGCGCCGCAGCGCGTCGGGACGCTTGCCGATGTCGGTCCCGTTCCAGAGTACCGAACCGCTCGTCGGCCGCGCGACGGTGGCCAGAATCCGCATCAGCGTCGATTTGCCGGCGCCGTTCGGTCCGAGCAGTCCGATCACCCCGGGCTCGGCCCGAAGCGTGATCTCGCGCAGCGCCACAACGCCACGGCGATATACCTTGCCCAGTTCGAGTATCTGCAGCTCCATAGCCTTCCTTCCGTTGGTTCAGTCTCGTCGGCCGATCCGCGCAAGACAGTCGGCAACGCGTGGTAGGCGCTCAGGGTCCAGCCAGGCACGCTCCATGACCAGACCGGTCAGGACACGCGACGCTATCAGCGGCTCGTCGTGCGCGAACTCGACCAGGAGTTCGCCTTCGCGAGCGTAGAAGCGGTGTGCGAGCGTCGCGGGGTCGAGCACCCAGTACTCGCGCACGCCGTGCTGCTCGTACTCGGCGAACTTCACGCCGATGTCGCGCGCGCCTGTCGTCTGACTCAGCACTTCGACGACCAAATCGGGCGCACCGTCTACGTAGGTATCGCGGACCAGAGCGAGCCGTTCGGCCGAGTAGAACGCCAGGTCGGGAAGGAAGACGTTGCGCGAGCTCAGCTTCACCGCGACCACTTCGCGAAAGAGCTCGCCCAGCCGATGCGCCTCGACGTACTGCCCGATGAGGCGATCCACAAAGTTCGTCAGTCGCGCGTGCGGAATGGAAACCGGTGAGTGCATCTCGATCTCTCCATCGATCAGATCTGCGTGCTTGCCCGGCTCGAGCCAGTCGAGA
>SKVA01000219.1 GCA_007129695.1 Spirochaetaceae bacterium
GCCGCGGCGGCTCGCTGGACCGGGTACGACACGCCGTTGAACTTGGTCGACTGGCGACGGTTCCAGAGGTCCCAGAGCCGATGTCGGGCGCCGGTGTCGTCGGCTACCGTGATCCGCTGCGGGACAACCGTGAACGCGCACCGCGTGCCGGTGAACCCAGCTGTCTTGGAGAGACTTCGAAACTCCACTGCGACGTCGGCCGCGCCGTCGATCTCGTAGATCGAGTGCGGGATCGAGTCGTCGCGGATATAGGCTTCGTAGGCCGCGTCGAACAGGATCAGAGCGCCGTGCTCCTTCGCGTACGAGACCCACTCGCCGAGCTGCTCTCTGGTCGCGACCGTGCCGGTTGGATTGTTCGGATAGCAGAGATAGACCAGGTCGACCGCGTGCGACGGAGGCGGGGGCACAAAGCCGTTGTCGAGGTTTGCTTCCAGGTACGTCAGATCGTCGTAGCGTCCGTTGTTCCAGGCTCCGGTTCGCCCGGCCATCACGTTCGTGTCGACGTACACCGGGTAGACCGGGTCGGGCAGCGCGATCGACAGATCGGCGGCGAACAGCTCCTGGAAGTTGCCGGTGTCGCACTTCGCACCGTCGCTGACGAAGACCTCATCAGCCGTGATCGCACATCCTCGCGCGGCGTAGTCGGTCGCCGCGATCGCCTCCCGCAGGAAGGGATACCCTTGTTCGGGGCCGTAGCCTCGAAAGGTCGCGTCGTCGGCCTGTTCGTCGACTCCGGCGTGAAACGCGTCGACGACCACCTCGGGCAGGGCGCGTGTGACGTCCCCGATGCCGAGCTTGATCACTTGCCTGTCGGGATGCTCACTCTGGAACGCGGTCACGCGTCGGCCGATCTCGACGAACAGATAGGAGGCTTTGAGCTTGCCGTAGTTCGCGTTTGCCCGTACCATTTGCTCTCCTGAAAATCCGGTGATTGCAGAGAGTATAGTGGCGGTGGTGGTGCATGGACAATGTTGACAGGATCATTGCGTCGGTCTCGCGGATATGTGGAGTCGAACGGGCGGATCCCGGTACCGCGCTCGCGCGCGTGTGCGCCCTGCTGCGCGCTGAAGTCGAGCACTACGACTGGGTGGGGTACTACATCGCGCTCCCCGCACAGCGGCTGCTCGTTCTGGGACCATTCGAAGGCGCGCCGACCGACCACATCCGTATACCGTACGGACGCGGTATCTGCGGGCAGGCCGCGGCGACCGGCAAGCCGTTCGTCGTCCAGGACGTCATGGCAGAGGCAAACTACCTCGCGTGCAGCCTGAGCACCAAGTCGGAGGTGGTTCTTCCGGTCTACGAAGGCAGAGATCTGGTCGGCGAACTCGACATCGACTCGCATACGACGCGGCCGTTCACCAACGCTGACGACGTGCTGCTTGCGAAGGTAGTCGACCTGACCGCGCGCTACGTAGCCGCGCTTGCGCGCGACCTGACGGTCGACGATCAGGCCGGACCAGTCAACCAGAGGAACGCTCCCAGGTAGAACGGCATCAGCATCAGATAGAGCACGTACGTGACCAGAAGCGTCACCGCCGTGTGCTCGGTGTTGACCCCCGATTCGTTGGCCATCAGCGCCAGGTTGGTCGCCGGCGGCGTATGCGTCTCCAGGAAGAGCACGTAGAGCGCGACCGGGCCGAACGCCGCGAGCGCGCCGAATCGTAGCAGCGCGAAGAATGCGGCCGGGATCAGCGCGTATCTGACCGCCGACACCACCATCGCCATCCCCAGGTAGTGCGATACGGCCGATCGCGAGACCCTCAACCCCCCGATCAGCGCACCCATGCACACCAAGGCGAGCGGGAGCGTGAGCGATCCGAGTCGGTCGAGGGCGTCGAACACGTGATAGAAGGGAAGTCCGGGATCCGCGACGATCGGTTGCAGTCCAGACAACGCGATCACCAGTCCGATCAGCGTTCCGACCAGCGGCGGCGAGACCAGGTGGCGTAGATCGATCCGGCTCGCGTCGTCGTGGCGTCGCGATATGACGTACCTGCCTACCGACCAGAGGAGCGGACTGAAGCCGAAGACGAACGCTGCGATCATCACCGTTGGCAGCTCATCCCCGTAGCGAGTAGCGATAGCCGGTACCGACGTCGGGAGCACCGCTGCGAGGGTCAGCGGAATGTACCCCGAGTTGCCAAACGTCGACAGCGCGATGCCTGCCCGCCGGTCGCTCCCGGCGTAACGCGTCAGCGAAAAGACGCCCAGGCTCAGGATCAAACCGAGCCCGATCACCACCAGCGCGAGCACCGGCATCACGATGACTTCGCCGATCGCCGAAAGATCGGCGCGTCCGACGCGAACGACGAAGTAGAGCGGGAGCGCGATCTTCACGACGAAGCCGCTGAGGCTCCGGAAAAAGTCGGCTCCCCACAATCGCGAACGGCGCGCGAGCAACCCGACGAGCATCAGCAGCATCAGCTGCAGGACGGCGTAGAAGACCGGTAGCAGGTAGGAGAGCATCGCACCGAGCGTATAGGTAACTCGGTGAGTTGACAATACGTTCGGCGGACGCCTACTATCGGTTGCGGAGGTTCCATGCGGAGTCGAATGCTTCTACTTATGTCTCTTGTTACGATCGCGGGTCTGGTATTCTCGCTCGACGAACAAGCGGTAGCCGGCGCGGATGCCACCTACGAAGACGACCTGATCGATGAGGCGTACGCGGCGCTTCAGGGTCTTCTGCCGACCGCCCGGACCGGCGCCGAACGCGCAGAGGTGCTGTGGCGCCTGTCGCGCGTTGCGCTCGCGCTCGGCGAACGGCTCGAAGACCAGTCGGCTTCGCGTGATCAGATCCTCGCGAGGTTCGAGGAGGGCGAGCACTACGGCATTCGTGCAGTCGAGGAGGATCCGTCGAATCATCTCGGCTATTACTGGCAGAGCGCGAACATCGGGAAGTGGGGTCAGACGCGCGGAATTCTCAGTTCGCTGTTCAAGGCGGCCCCGATGCGTGATCTGCTACGCGCGACGATCGCGGCCGATCCGACGCACGCGCCGAGCTACTACGTCCTCGGCCGGCTCTACTCGGATGTGCCTGGTGGGATCAGCTTCGGGAATGTAGACTATGCGGTCGGGCTCGGCCGGCGTTCGGTCGCGCTCCACGAAGCCGAGCGCGCGGCCGGGATTACCGAAGACATCGAGCACGATTTCTACATCCGCCTCGCCGGACACCTGATCAAACGCAACTGGAACGCTGCGCGGCGTACGCGCGAGCAGGAGCGCAAGGCGTCGCGCTACCAGTCGGCGAGGGACGAACTCGAGCGTGGCTGGCACTTTGAGGGAACCGTGTCGATCCCGGCGGTTGACGACCGGCAGGAAGCACGAACGCTCTTGAGCGACATGATCACGGTCCTCGAGCGGATCCCTTTGCGCTCGGCGGCAGAGAATCGACGACTCGCTACCGCCCGGGAGTTACTGGCCGGACTCTAGCCACCGCTGCGATGCGGTCTCGCTTCCGGGTCGGCCGGCCGACTCGGACGTATCAGACGCGCCGTTGTCACCGGCTTCCCTTCGCTGGCGAGGCGGTGCACGACTTCCTCCACCCGCCGGCGGCGTTCGAGTGCAGGGTCGAAAAGATCGCTCTGCACCGCCGTCGTCCGGGGTGCCACGTTCGCAAGCCCGCAACCGATGAGGCGAATCGGCGTTCGGCCGTCCCACTTGCGGTAGACGAGTTCGCGCGCCGTCGTCAGCAGCTCGGTGGTAGTTGCGATGTCATGGTCGATCGTAGATCGGAGCGTGTTCGTGGTGAAGTCGCTGAGTCTGATCTTGGCTGTAACCGTTCGAGAGCTGCCTCCCTCGTCGATGAGCCGATGCACGCACGACTCGGCGATTTCGGCAAGCGTCGTGTCGAGCGCGTCGCGGTCGGTCGTGTCGCGCTCGAAGGTTCGCTCGCCGCTGATCGAATGCGATTGCCCCTGGCCGTAGAGACCGGGGTCTATGCCTCGGCAGATCGACCACAGGTACTCAGCCGCACTGTGGCCGACCTCGCGACCGAGTTCGGTCCTGGACCAGTCGCGAAGGTCGAGCACGCTCGTAATCCCGAGCTCGTTGAGCGTGGAGAGCATCTTGCGCCCGACACCCCACAGCGATCGTAGCGACAGACCCGCGACGAACTCGGCCTCGGTTCCGGGGGCGACCTGGTGCAGGCCGTCGGGCTTGTCGACTTCGCTTGCGAGCTTCGACAGATAGCGGTTCGGCGCGATCCCGACCGAAATCGCCAATCCGGTCTGCTCCTTCACGGTCGACTTGATCGATCGTGCGACGTCGATCGGTTGGCCGAAGAGGCGCTGTGTTCCGCTGATGTCGAGAAACGCCTCGTCGACCGACAACTGCTGGACCGTGGGCGAAAAGCCGGCGAGGATCGTCATGATCCGCGAGGAGACCTCCTGGTAACGCTTCATGCGAACCGGGAGGTACACCCCGTGCGGGCACAGCCGGTACGCCTGACTGATCGGCATCGCCGAATGAACTCCGAATGTGCGTGCTTCGTACGAGCATGCGGACACAACCCCGCGGTGGCCCGGGGCCGCCCCGACGATGACCGGTTTCCCCGAGTACTCGGGGTGATCGCGCTGTTCGACCGATGCGTAGAACGCGTCCATGTCGACATGGAGGAAGACCGGGTCACTCACTGGGTGAACCGCGTGCGAATCAACAGTTCGGTCGATACGTCGAGCGCGCGGCCATCGATCCGGACCGGTACAGGGTGGACGCGCGACGTGGCGGTGATGTTGATGCCGGGCGGGATGCCGCCGACAGTGTATTCGACGCTGAGTGGAAGCGGAGGGCGGGCGCCCACAAAAAGCCGCGCACTGCGCTGATCGGAAGCGACCGAAAACGGGAAGTTCGCGTCGAACACTATGACCGGGCTTGTGGAGAAGAACTCTACTGTCAGATAATCGATTGGCTGAGGCGCATCGATCGTCAGCTCGGCCCGGTCACGGTCGAGGAACTCGGAGTAGACCAGGCGTGCGGACAGCACATCGGGCAGGACGGCGCTTTCGACTCGCCAGCTGCGATCCCGCGTGTCGATCTGATGTTCGATCCCTGCGAAACTGACACGCAGCGTACCGAGTGGAGCGGGACTCGACACGTCGAGCGATCGCGTCAGGTTTGGGTAGTCGATCGTCTCGACCGCGCGTACCGGTTGCGGTCGCTGGCCCGAAAACGGCGAGCTGACAACGACGAATACGACTATTGTAGCAACCCCCACGCCGGACACGAGCGAGGTTGCGCGCAGCGCGAAACTGCGGCGACCGCGGATCGGATGCCGTATCATGAAGTCCAGCCGAATCAGCATCAGCAGGAAGGGCATTGTCACGAACGACAGCACAAGGTCGCCACGAGTCGACAGCAGAATCGCCCGGATGAACCTGATTTCAGGGACCCTGACAACCTCAGCAACAGCGACCAACA
>SKVA01000483.1 GCA_007129695.1 Spirochaetaceae bacterium
CAGTCGCGTACCCTTCACGAAGATGTTCGTGCCGGTCTCGTCGGTGAGCACCTCGCACGGATGCTCGGGTGGCGCGAGCGCGAGCGTCTCCTGCTCGTCGCGGTGGTAGATCTCCCACCCGCCTCCGTAGTCCATGAAGTAGCGCGCGAAGTTCCGCGAGTGTACGTTGGTGTAGTAGAAGTTGCCGCCGTCCTTGGTCAGATCGGCCAGAAACTCGATGAACTTCCGGCAGAACCGGTCCTTGAAGTAGTCGAACATCCCAGCGCAGTAGGTGATGTCGAAGCTCTGCGGCTCAAGATCGGTCTTCTTTCCCACCAGGATGTTGATCACGTTGAAGTTCACCAGCTCGATCGATACGTTCGGCTTCTGATGGTACTGGATCCGCTCGTAGAAGTCGGCAAGCGCGTGCGCGTCGACGTCGACGAGCGCGACGTGAATCGGCTTGTCGAAATCGTTCGACTCGACCAGTCGCAGAATCTCCTCCGCGGGCCCCGATCCCAGGCTCAGGATCCGGATCCCATCGGCCGAACACGAATACGCCGATCGAATCTCATCGTGGAGGTACGCGATACGATTCACGTGAGCAACGACGGGCTCGAGGGTCGTGACGAACTTGTTCAGGAGCTTCCCGAACAGATCCGGACCGATATACGGACTCGCAAAGAAGAGCTTCACGGTCTCGAAGTCGCCGTGATAGCCGTGCATCTTGTCGCTGATTGCGCATACGAGCGGCGACCCTCGGAAAAGAGGCTCGATCCGACGACGAAACACCTGCTTGTAAGCCGGAAGCACCTCAGGGTCGATGTTCGGCGCTATGCGGTTCAGCCGTTCGATGAAGCTTCGCAGCCGGGCGCTGACATCCGGGAGCACTTCCTCCAGGAAGTGTCGTTCGTCATCCTCGGACAGGAGATAGCCCTTGGCTTCCTCTCGACGCAACACATCCCGGACCATCTCCAGGTAGAGGCACCAGTCCGCGACCAGAGCCTTGTACTCGGCGGAAACCACTTCGAAGGAGTCCAGATGGCGCCGCTTCTGGTCGATGATCTCCCGGGCGTACATCGCCTTCTCGGTGAGCGACACCGTACGCAGTTCCAGCAGGTTGTCGGCAAACTCGACAACGATCTCCGACGCGTCGTCGCGCGTACGGATGACAACTGCAGAGCCGTCGTAGAGCCGCCGATCCACGGCGCCAAGGTAGACGTGAACACGGTCGCCCGCCGACAGTTCGATCGACGACGACAGCGATAGTCGGGCGGATCGGATGTTGTAGTCGACGACCATACCACTCGCTGCGCGATCGCCGGCGGTGACGTGCGCGGCGAGCTCGATCGAAGGCCGACGCCGTGGCAGACGGACTCTCCCGGTGATGGTGTTGTCCAGACGCTTGCTTTCGAACGATACCCCGATCCGGTCGCGTAGCGCGTCGAAGCCACTGCGGTGACGGACGATCCCGGTCGCGTGGATGATCTCCTGCGATTCGCCGTTGAGGATCGAAATATCGCTGAACCGGACGTTCGCCTTGAACCGGCCATCGTCGCGATCACACGCAAACGAGAACCCGTGCGCAGAAATCTCGACGACGGCGAACTGCGGCTCGTAGTCGTCGAGGACGCAGTAGGTGTTCTCCCTGGTCTTGCGCAGGTACTGACGCTTTTCGGTCTCAACCATCTTTGGTGCTCCCGGATGATATCGATACAGCCCACCAGTAGTATCGCGAATATGGGGGCGTCCGGAGTGTCTTTTTTCGATCCTGCCAAAAAAAAGGCTGCCCGAATCGGATGGTCAGTCGGAGATTCTGCCGATACTACTACCGACGAACCATGCGCACGCAGCCACGCCCGCCCAACTCAGACCTCGAACTGGCGTTCGCACGCGAAAGCCTGGAGAAGACGGCGCGAAACACGCGCTGGGGGGTGCTCCACACTCTCTACATGTACCCTGTCTTCATTCCGCTCGACTTCACTGTCTACCCGGAGGCCGCCCCCCTCTTCCTGATGATTCGCATCGGTGTGGTTGTTCTGAGTATCGGCCTGCACTTTCTGATGCGTCTGGACTTCGCGGCCAGACACGCACGGTTCTTTGCGATAGTCGGATATCTCTACTGCACACTCGCTATCGTGCTGATGGTTCATCTGGTCGACGGGTACGCGAGCCCATACTACGCCGGGGTGAATCTGGTGTTGGTGGCGTTTCTGTTCATCGTACCCCTCAACCTGAAGCAGACGGCGATCGTGTGCGCGATCGTCTACGCGGCGTATATCGTACCCATCGTGATGATCGGCGGGATCGACGATGTCGCGTTGCTGGTCAACAACAACTTCTTCCTGGTATCGACGATGCTGCTGGTCGTGATCAGTTCGTACCTGGCGACGAACATGAGGCGCAAGGAGTTTACGTCGCGGTTCGAGCTCGCACGCGCGAACGAAGAGCTCAAGAAGCTCGACGTCGTCAAGAGCCAGTTCTTCGCGAGCATCAGCCACGAAATCCGCACCCCGCTCACTTCGATCATGGCCCCGACCGATAGCCTCTTTCGTGGTGACGTAGGTCGGCTGACCGAGGTTCAGAAGCGGCTCGTCGGACAGGTGCACCGGAACGCGCTACGCCTACTCGACCTGATCAATCAGATGCTCGACTTCGCGAAGTTCGACGCGAAGAAGATGCGGCTCCACCTGAAGCGGGTCAGCATGCCGCGCGTCGTGCGTAACCAGGTTGCGCTCTTCCAGGAGGTCTGCAGGCGTAAAGGCCTGGCTCTGGACTGCAGGATCGATGACACCGTACCAGTTGCGTTCCTTGATCACGAGAAGATCGAGCGCATCCTGTCCAATCTGATTCGCAACGCGATCAAGTTCACCGAACGCGGTTCGGTGGTGATCGAGCTCGGTACCGCAGCGCCCGACGCATCGACGGACACCCCGGAACGACACGATCCGGACGCCGTCGATTCGGTGGCCGTCGATTCGGTGACCGGATGGATCGAGCTTCGCGTCCTGGATACCGGCATAGGCATCGCGTCGCGTCACCTGCGCCGCGTGTTCCAGCGGTTTCAACAGGTCGACGGATCGACGACGCGACGGTACGAGGGGACAGGACTCGGCCTGGCGATCGTACAAGAAGCGGTCGAGCTCCAGCACGGCTCGATCCGGGTCGACAGCCAGGAAGGCGTCGGCACGACCTTCACCGTCCGACTTCCGGTGAACCTGGACGAGATCGAGCCGGGAGCCGACATAGACCGCAGGCAGGACGACCGACGGCAGGAAGAGGCCGACTTTGACGGACCTGACCGCAGGATGCGCCCGCGCCGCAACGAGGATTACGGGAAGATATCGGTGAGCGACATCGCGTTCGTGGAGTCATCGTCGATCGCGCGGCCGGAAACCGACGATGAGGCGGTTCCGCAGACCAGGCAGTCGACCGGCATCCGCGTGCTCTACGTTGAGGACAACGCGGATCTTCGCGACTACGTGAGCAAGATGCTGCGCAGTTTCGGCCACACGGTCGCCACGGCGACCGACGGAGTCAGCGGATGGCAGCGGGTTCAGGAAGCGCTGCCCGACATCGTGATCTCCGACGTGATGATGCCCGGGATCGACGGGTTCGAGCTGCTGCGCCTGGTCAAGACGACCGAAAAGACGCAGCGGATCCCGGTGATCCTGATCACCGCGAAGTCGGAGACCGACGCACGGATCGAAGGGCTGCAGATCGGCGCCGACGACTACCTGGCCAAGCCGATCGACATCCGGGAGCTCGACGCACGGATCCACAACATCATCGCGGGCCGGAAGTTCCGCGATGCGCTCACGCGCGCCGAGCACCTTGAGGAGCGCGTTAAGGAGCTCGCGCTCGGCTTCTCTCGATCGCTTGAGCTGCGCGACGGGTACACCGCGGGACACTCAGACGACGTGCTGCAGTTCGGCACGATCATCGCCGAAGAACTCGGCATCCCGGTGGACCGGACGCTCAACGAAGCGCTCCTGCTCCACGACATCGGCAAGATAGGTATCCCGGACACGATCCTGCGCAAACCAGCGCCGCTTGACGCCGCGGAGTGGCAGATCATGGAGCGTCACCCACAGATGGGCGCCGATCTCCTGATGGCGTTCGATTCGCTGCGCGACGTCAGCCGCGTCGTGCTCGCGCACCAGGAGCGGTACGACGGAACCGGTTACCCGCAGGGACTCGCCGGCGAAGCGATCCCGATCGAGGCACGCATCATTGCGGTCGCCGACGCGTGGCACGCGATGCGCGAAGACCGCGTCTACCGCAAGGCGCTGTCGGTCAAGGACGCGGTCCGCGAGCTCGTCGTCAACCGCGGACGACAGTTCGATCCACAGATCGTCGACCTGCTGCTCGCGGGGCTCGTTCGCCGCGGAATCGTCAGCGCCGATGCGGTTCGCACAGCGGGTCAGCCGAAGGCCACCCGGCTCTTCTCCCCCGAGGCGGGTCGGTAGTAGGAGATCTCGGTGATCACGGTCTCCAGGACGACGAGCCGGTCGGGATCGGGGCTCACGCGCCAGAACATCGCAAGCCTGGCGCCGAGCGCCTCGACAATCTCGGCCTTCAGGCGCGGATTATCGACTACCAGCGCGTTGCCGCGAACTCTGACGATCTCTTCCCGATTGGCGCCCGTGACGAGCCACTCGACGTGACCGTTCGCGCCAATCTGCGCGCGCTTGTCAAAGTCGGCGGACGTCAACGCGAACAGCGACCCCTGCTGATCCCTGAGTACGCACGGCGTCATCCAGCGGGTCCGCGGAAGACCCTCCTGGTCGATGTTCGCGAGTACCGCGGTGCCGTTGCCGTCGACGATTCTCTCCAGCGCTGATATCGCACTAGCCTGATCCACGCTCCCCTCCTGCTGCTTTCGCTGTATCGAATCGGCCCGGCCACGTCGGCCGCAAGCCGGTGAAGCGGTCAGAACGCGTCCCGACCCGGGAAGTCGAATCGCTTGCGCGCAACATGCTCGCTGAACAGCGCGTACGTACACGTCGCAGTCGCGCACAGCGTTCCCGCGGCGTTGCGCAGCTCCACGCGCACCGTAGCGCGTTTGTCGTCGATGTCGCGGGCCGATGCGATGAGCTCGAAAGGGCCGTCGTCGACGCGCGCGGTCTGCAGGAATCCGATCGACAGATCGGTGGTCACCCCGGCGGTACCGACGATCGCGTAGAGAAACCAGCTGCCGATTTCGTCCGCGAGCGTCGCCTGAATCCCGCCGTGGACCACGCCGGGGTAGCCCTCCACGTGCGGGCCTGGCTGCCAGACGCTGCGCACCGTCGTATCGGTGCGGGTGAACGTGAGGCGCAGCCCGCCGGGGTGGTCGGGATCGCACCCGAAGCATCGGTACCGGCCGTTCCCGGCGAAGGGGTTACGAACCGGTCGCTCATCGGCTTGCATACGCGTAGTGTACCACCGGCGAGCG
>SKVA01000148.1 GCA_007129695.1 Spirochaetaceae bacterium
CGGCTTCGTCGCCGGACTCGCGGGTGCGCCGGTCACGATCCTGGTCGCGATGTGGCTCTTTCCGACCGTGTTCCCGGGCCGTCCGGTCCACGCGCTCCTGTTCGGCGCGGCCATCGGGGCCGCAACGATCGCCGGCGATCTGATCGAAAGCGCGCTCAAGCGAAGCGCGACAAGCAAGGATTCGGGTTCGATCATCCCCGGGCGAGGCGGGATCCTCGACTCGGCCGATTCCGTGCTTTACGCGGCACCGGTCTTCTACTACCTTCTGGCGTACGCAGTATGATGATACTCAATATCGCTATCGGTCTTGTTGGTCTCGGTGTCGTGGTATTCATCCACGAGCTCGGACACCTGCTGTCTGCCAAGGCGGTCGGGATTGACGTCGAGGCGTTCTCTCTAGGGTGGGGGCGCAAGCTTGTAGGAGTGTCGTGGCGGGGTACCGAGTACCGCATATCGGTGTTTCCGCTCGGCGGTTACTGCAAGATGAAGGGCGAACAGAGCTACACGAAGGCGGTTGAGCAGGACGCGAAGGCGATCGACGACGAACCGGGCAGCTTCTTCGCCGCCCGTCCGTGGCGTCGAATAGTCACGCTCTTCGCGGGCCCATTGGCGAACCTGCTGTTCGCGATCGCCATCCTGACCGTGGTCTGGTGGATCGGGTTCACCGTCGAAACCTTCCCGAACCGGATTGTTCTGGCCTCGGAGTTCGTTTCCGATGCGATGGCCACGGCGCAGACGCCAACGCCGGCACCGGCCGATCGTGCGGGGCTTCGAACCGGAGACACCGTCGAATCGATCAATGGCCGCGTGGTGCGAACGTACGCGGATCTGCAACAGATCGTGGCGCAGAACGCGCTCAAGCCGCTCGGGTTCGTCGTCCGACGAAACGGCGCGTCGCTCACGACCACGGTGACCCCGGAACTCGTTCCGGAGACGGGCGCTGGACGGATCGGCGTATTTGCGTGGGTTGATCCGGTCATTGCCGATGTTGCCGACGGGTCGGCTGCAGCCGCTGCCGGCCTGGCCGTCGCGGATGTAATCGAATCGGTAGACGGCGTGCCCGTATCGCACACGATGGAGGTCGGTCGCGCGCTCGCTGCAAGCAGCGGAAGCGTCGAGATCGTCGTGCGCCGTGCGGGCGACCGGTTTGCGGTGGTAGCCGATCCGGGCCGCGAGCGTGTGCTCGGCGTTGCGTTCGCGACGCTCGCAGCGCCAACGCCCGATTACTCGTTCTTTGCTGCCGTCGGGCGCGGAGTAACCGAGAGCCTCCAGATCCTGACGACATCGGTACGAAGCCTCCGCCTCCTGTTTCAGGGGGTCGAGCTGACAAGCGCTGTTGCCGGGCCGGTCCGCATCAGTTACTTCATCGGTGATGTGACCACCGCGGGTCTGTCGATCGGAGTCGGTGCCGCGCTGCGATCGCTGTTCAACTTTCTGGCCTTGTTGTCGGTCGTGCTTTTCTTCATGAACCTGCTTCCGATACCCGTCCTTGACGGTGGTCAGATCGTCCTTGCGACCGTAGAATGGGTCCGAGGACGAGCCGCGAAGCCTCGAACCGTCTACCGGTATCAGATGGTCGGGAGCGCGTTGATCCTGGTGCTTCTGGTTTTCGCGGTCTTCGGTGATATCCTCTTCCTGGCAGGCAGATGATGGAGGCGCTCTTGCGTGACCGGTACAGACAGACACTCCTTGGTGCCGTGTTCACGCTACTGCTTCTTGCAGCTCCCGCGGTCGGCGCGGGTGACCGGTTCACAGTCCGCATTGGACATACCGGCGCGGTGCGCGCCATCGCGTACCATCCCGAGCACAGTATTGCGTATACCGTAGGCGACGACGGGAAGATGCTCGTCTGGGATCTTTCGGTGCCCGGATTGCGGCGTCAGATCCAGCTTGCCAACGGGCCGGTCACGCGTATAGCGCACCACCCGACCCGGAACCAGGTCGTGTTCTACGTGCGCGACACGGTCACGAGCGGTCGTCTGATCGCGTACGACCTGGACGCGGACGCTACGCTCTTCGTAAGGAACCTGGACAGCGAACCGGTGTCGCTCATGTACTCACCCGCCGGAACGTTCGTCGTCTACGCGCTGTCGGGCTTTCAGAGTCTATTTTTCGTCGGATCGCAGGAGGGAGATCAGCGACCCTACCTTGCGAACGGGTTCGGCATCGTGTCGTTCGTGCAGGTCGCCAGAAGCGAACGAAACATCATGACGTACGTACCGTCGCGCGGAGAGTTCATCTACTGGGAGCTGAGCACCGGTCGAGAGCTGCAGACCGTGCGCACGCAGAGTCGACTGCAGTTCCCGACACTCATCGATCCGACCTCCCAGCGCCTGCTTGCCGCCGCCGATAGCGAGTCGCTGCTCATCGTCGATAACCTGACCGGCCGCATCGAGGCGCGCTACCCGGTGGCACCCGTGCGCGGCATCGCGTTTTCGGAAGCGAACGACCTGATCCTTGTGCTCACCGAACAGTTTGGACGGCCTTCGACGCTTGCGTTTCAGTACCGAAGCGGACGGCTCACGCGAGCTTTCTATCAGCCGCAGAACCTCCACGCGCTTACGCAGGTGATCTCTCCGGCACCGCCGCGTCTAGGGGGTGGGTTCATCGGAGGCAGCGCCGACGGAACCGTATCGTACTACGCTGCGAGCAACGGAAGGTTGACAACGCTCGGCGGTCCACCCGAGGTCACCGCATCGGCGACCGCACTGATCGACGGCAGGCTCTTTGTTGCGGCCGGCAGCGAGCTGCTGACCTTTGAGAGCGACCTGTTCGCCACGGCGGACGACGAGGTGCTCACGTTTTCAAGTCTGCGCGTTGACCGGCGAAGCTTTGAGCGGATCGGTCCTCTGTCGCTCGCCGCGCATCGCGACTCGCTCTATCTGTGGGGACCCGGAGAGCCGGGCGCGATATTCACGTACGATCTGACGCGTCGCACCGCGAGCGAACACTACCGCGATCAGGTGGGCTCTCCGATCCAGACCGCGCGCTTCACCGACGACGGCATACTCGTTGTCCACCGTGACGGCAGAGTCGTCGTAGTACCGGCCGACGGCCCGCAGTTCACCTACACCGCCACGGGCGTTCAGGATGCGCTCTGGTCTCCCGCTATCGGTCTTGTCGTCGCGCGAGCTTCGTCGGGAGCACTCGATGCACCGATCCTCATAGTCGATCCGCGGACGCGAGAGACGGTACCGGTCGACGCACCCGGTTTCGTCGCGCAACGACTCGCCTACTCGCCCGAAACGAACACGCTGTATGCTATCGTGCTTCAGGGTTCACCGTCATCGCCGACTTCCCGCCTCTACCAGATAGGCAACCGCGGCCTTGCCCGCGGCACGTCCATGCTTGAGCATGCAGGAAGCCCGGTCGGCCGGTCGCTCGTCTGGGACGCGCGCGCGATGCGCGTCTACACTACGATGACCGGGCGCGTGGCCGGAGTGAGCCCACACAACGCGAGTGAGCGCGGCGACAACGCGGTCGATGTGGAACTGGACCGCGCCCAGCGGCTGGCCACCTCAATCAGCGTCGCGTCGCTGGTCGCAGCGACGAATGCCGACGGAACCGTGTCGCTGTGGTACCGCGCCGGCGGAACTCACCTGGCCGATGTGACGCTCCTTCCCGACGGCTGGCTGGTAACCGGGGCGACCGGTTTCCTGTCGAGTGGTTCACGCGTCGAGCGACTGTTGAGCTACTTTCCTGAGCGCGAGACCGGACGACCCGAAGATCTCGCCGATCGTCGGATGGAGCTACCGCTTTACATCCGGCCGAACCTTTAGGATCGCGCTGCGCACCGCTTGATCGACCTCGGTTCGTTCTTCGTCGGTCACGTTCTGCGCGTAAAGACGACCGAGTAGATTGACGCGGTAGCGCGGACGCACGTGGTTCAGCGCGAGCGCGGCGATGTCCAGTATCTGTTCCTCGCTCACCCGGTCTATTGCGTCTGCGAGCTCGGTCTCGATGGCGTCGAGCACGAGCCGCTCTGACTCGTTCACCAGGTCTTCCAGATCAAATCGGTCCTGCAACGCCATAGCTCTACCTCACATCCTCTTCGAGCGACTCGAACCGAGTATACTTCGGAACGAACGCGATTCGCACGGTTCCGACCGGGCCGTTGCGCTGCTTGGCGACGACGAGCTCGGTCTCGACGTTGTTTGCGTGTTCGGGATCTTCAGCCGACTCACCCCGGTCGCGGTGCAGAAACATCACAACATCGGCATCCTGCTCGATCGAACCCGACTCGCGAATACTAGCGAGCGTCGGCCGCTTTCCTTCGACGTCGCGTGTCACCTGGCTGAGCGCAACGACGGGGATCGACAGTTCGCGAGCGAGCCCCTTCAACGACCGCGACACTTCGGCGATCTGTTCGTGGCGGGGTATGTCGGCGTGTTCGTTGTTGATCAGACTGATGTAGTCGACGAAAATGATGCGAATGCCAAGCTGACTGCGCATCCGTCGTGCCTGCGCGCGTAGTTCCAGCAGCCGCATACCGGGGGTATCGCTGATCCACAGCGGAGCGTCGTAGATCGCGCCGGCGGCATCGGTCAGGTTCTTGAAATCAGCGGGGCGCAGCATGCCTGTGCGTATCTTCTGGCTGCCGATTCTCGCCTCGCTCGCGATCAGACGCTGCATGATCGCCATGTCCGACATCTCGAGCGAGAAGAAGCCCGTCGGTACCTTCCGGTGAATCGCGATGTTCGCTGCCATCGTCAGCGCGAGCGCCGTCTTCCCGACCGATGGCCTTGCGCCGATAACGATGAACTCAGAGTTCTGAAAGCCGGAGAGCATCTTGTCGAGCGCCGGAAAGCCCGACGGGATACCGGTGTAATCGTCCCGGGTTCGGTAGAGCTTCTCGATCGCTTCGACCGTTTGCTTGACGATCTCGCGCGCCTGCTTGTAGCCGCTTGTCTGCTGGCCGTCGGAGATCTCGAAAATCCGTCGCTCGGCCTCCTCGACGATCTCCCGGCTCTCCACTCCGTCGCGGTAGGCGTCGCTGATGATCTCGTTGGCGGCCTTGAGCAGCCTGCGTCGAACGCTCGCCTCGCGCACGATCCGCGCGTAGTACTCGACATTCGCGCTGGTCGGAACGACCGCGGTCAGCGACGAGACGTAGGCCGGACCTCCGACCGCGTCAAGATCGCCCGACGCCTTCAGCGCATCGGTGACGGTGATGATGTCTATAGCTTCGCCACGCTCCCAGAGCGTGATCATCGCGGTGAACAGGCGGCCGTTCGCCGAGCGGTAGAAGTCTTCCGCTCGGATGAACCCGAGTACTCTGCCGATCGCCTCGGAATCGAGCATTATAGCGCCGAGGCACGCGGTCTCGGCGTCGGCGTTATGAGGAGGTACGCGGTCCTGCAACGACCGGTCCGACACAGAGCCTACTCGTCCGTGTCGTCGGAATCACTCTC
>SKVA01000537.1 GCA_007129695.1 Spirochaetaceae bacterium
CGCATCTGGCTCCATGAGTACGAGAACCCACCTGCGGTACGGCTGACGCGTGGCGTTGTGAGCACTCGTCGCGTTGCGCTGCGATCATCCGAGATGCCCAAGTACCTGCTCGCATGAGATCAAAGACCCGCGGCGCGATCCAATGCGAGCACCGCGACCTCCCGATTTCGGTCGTCAACAATTTCGGCACCATTCTTAAGGGGGACAGCTGTGGTATGATCCGTCTGGAATCTGCCACCACGGAGGAGAGCATGCCGCGCACCCCACAACCGCATCACACCCGAGTGCTTATCACATCGGGCTTCTGGCGCGCATACCAGACGCTGAACCACGAGCGGGTGATCCCGTACCAGTGGAGGGCGCTCAACGACGAGATCCCCGACGCACCGAAGAGCCACAGCGTGGAGAACTTCAGGATCGCCGCCGCGATGAGCCAGGGCGACTACGACGGGATGGTGTTCCAGGACAGCGATCTGGCCAAGTGGATCGAGGCGGCCGGGTACGCGATTGAGAACGCGCGCGACGACTCTGAGTTCCCGGCAGCGGCACGGCAGACGCTCGAACAGCGGGTCCGGCACGTGGTCGACGTGATCGCCGCGGCGCAGCAGCCCGACGGCTACCTCAACACCTACTTCACGGTCAAGAGACCCGACGCGCGGTGGAGCAACCTTCGTCAGGCGCACGAGCTCTACGTCGCGGGTCACATGATCGAGGCGGGGATCGCGGTCTTCCGCGGCACCGGCGACCGTACGCTCCTGGACGTGGTGATCCGACTCGCCGACCACATCGCTACCGTGTTCGGGACCGAGCCGGGAAAGAAACGCGGTTACCCGGGCCATCAGGAGATCGAGCTCGCGCTGATCAAGCTCTACCGCACGACCGGTGAGACGCGTTTCCTCGACCTCGCCCGCTACTTCATCGACGAGCGCGGACGCACCCCCTACTACTTCGACGCGGAGGCCACGTCACCCGATTTCGTCCGGATCTGGAACTCGCCGCTCGTGCACGACTACCAGCAGTCACACCTTCCGGTTCGCGAGCAGGTCGACGCGGTCGGCCATTCGGTGCGCGCGATGTACCAGTACGTCGCGATGGCCAACCTCGCGATCGAAACCGGCGATGCGGCTCTGGCGCAGGCGTGCCGCGCGCTCTGGGAGAGTACGACCGGGCGGCGCATGTACGTGACCGGAGGGATCGGGTCGACGAGCGCCGGTGAGCAGTTCACGATCGACTACGACCTGCCGAACGACACCGCGTACGCCGAAACGTGCGCGGCGATCGGGCTCTTCTTCTTCGCGCACAGGATGGCGGTGCTGGACAGCGACGCGCGGTACGCGGATGTCGCCGAACGCGCGCTCTACAACGGCGTGATCAGCGGGCTCAGCCTTGACGGTGAACGCTACTTCTACGTGAACCCGCTCGCCGTCGACCCGCGCGTCTGCGATACGAACGGAACCTACGCGCACGTGAAGTACCGGCGTCAGCCGTGGTACGGATGCGCGTGCTGCCCCCCGAACATCGCGCGCCTCCTTGCATCGCTCGGTGACTACGCGGCTCACGCGACCGGCACGACGCTCTATCTGGACCACTTCATGAACGGCACCGTGTCGGCCACGCTCGAACCGGGCCCGCTGGAGGTCGAGGTGGGTGGCGACTATCCGTGGGACGGCGCTGTAACGGTCACCGTGTCGGACGCCCCCGCCTCCGACACGACGATCGCGATCCGTCTACCGGGATGGTGCGACGGCCCGACGATCACGGTCAACGACGAACCGGTGAAGGTGGCAGCGGTGCTGCAGCGCGGCTACGCGACCCTTACGCGGCGGTGGCGTGCGGGCGACCGGATAGCGGTCGATCTACCGATGCCGGTTCGCACGATCAGCGCCGATCCACGCGTGAAGTCGAGCTTCGGCCGGATTGCGGTTCAGCGCGGCCCGCTCGTCTACTGCCTGGAAGAGGCTGACAACCGAACAGGCCTCCACACGGTCGCACTCGCAAGCGTACCCGACTTCCAAGTCGCTCACCGCGACGATCTCCTCGGCGGCGTTACGGTTATCACCTCCGCAGGGACGACGGTCGCGCTCCAAGCGTGCGACGACACGCTGTACCGGGCACCGGCCTATCCGCCGGGACGCACCGACGCTACGCTGACCTTCATCCCGTACTACGCGTGGGCAAACCGGGAGCCGGGTGAGATGGTGGTCTGGGTCCTGGCCGGATAGGCGTCGTCCGACCGCGATCGGCGGTCGGTCATGCGATTCGCATAGCGATATCGTTTCTCAATGCACAACGCATGCCCGCGACCGCGGGCGACGCGTAGACCGTCCCGACGCGCCCTACAGCTGTCGTTCCTGGCACGCCTTTTGCTAGTTCAATAAAAAGTGCACGAATCGGTGGCGTGGATCGCCGATAGTATACGTTAGGTTGAGACCTTATCCGCGACAAAACGACGGGTACGGTGGATCCGCGCGGGAGTGGCTGCCTCCGTGCAGAAGCCAAAGGGAGACGACATGAGCAAGAGACCGATCTACAGGCTGGTTGTGATGGCATTGGCGCTTATCTGTCTGACAGTGCTGGTCCCGATGGCTGCAACGGCGCAGGAGGCGGAGCCTTCCGATCAGACTCCGGCCGAGTCGCCTCCCGCTCCGCCGCCTGCTGCTACAACACCGACGCGTGGCTTCATCAACAACATCTTCTTCACCGGCCAGTTCGGCGGGGGGCCGATGGCGTCACTCGGCGCGGGTATCGCGTTCCTGGACAATATCGTGCGCCCGGAGGTGCTCTTCGGGTACACGGTCAGCGAAGGGTTCAGCGGCTTCAGTATGAATGCAAAGCTCAACGCCCGGATCCTGGCGATCCCGATCAACGACTGGTTCGGGATGTACGCGACGATCGGCACGTCGTTCGTCTTCTTCTCCAGCGACGCGCAGATCGTGTCGGCCGCCTTCGTCGCGCAGGAGCTCGAGTTCCGCAACATCCTGGACGTTCCGGCGATGTCGCTCTACTTCGAGCAGAACTTCTTCTTCGTCGAGACGATCGAGGGCAGTGTCCTCTTCCAGCTCGCGATCGGCCTTCGGGCGAGCCTCTTCTAGGAGTACGCGATGAGTACCATACAGACAAACACGAACGCCGAGATTCCCCGGAGCCGCCGCCGCATCGGCCGCACGCTCTTCTCAACCGCGGTGCTACTCGCGGTCCTGACCCTGGTCGGGTGCCCGCAGAACCCCTTCTTCGGGCTGGTCCCGAACCCGCGGGACGAGGAAGGCCCCGAAATCACGATCATCAACCCGACGGACGGGCAGATCCTGTCGGGACTTCTGGTCGTCACCGGCATCGCGACCGACAAGTACGCGATCACGAGCATCAAGGCACAACTCAACAACCAGGCTCCGGCGTTGCTTGAAGGAACGACGGTCTGGTTCTTTCTAGTCGATACGACGCTATTGTCCGAGGGCGTCCACACGGTCACGATCCTCGGTGAGGACCAGTTCGGCAACCAATCGGAGCAGTCTGTCTCGTTCCGCGTCGATCAGACGGTACCGAACGTGAACGTCACAGACCCCGACTTGGGAGTTCCCAACTCCAACTGGGTTCGCGGTACGAACGTGGTTCTTCAGGGAACCGCTTACGACGATAACGAGGTCGAGCGGGTCGAAGTGAGTTTCGACGGGATCAACTTCTCGTCCGCAAGCTACTCTGCGACCACGGAGACGTGGACCTACACGATTCCGAACACCGCGAGCATCAGACCGGGCGATGGTAGCGTCGTCGTCTACCTGCGAGCATGGGACACCGCCGCGAATCCCGGTTCATCGAACTTCCCACTGTTCATCGACAACACACCGCCGACGGTCAGTCTTGAGGACCCGTTGGCTGAGACTCTGGTCAATGC
Organism: Spirochaetaceae bacterium; assembly: GCA_007129695.1. Classification (GTDB taxonomy): domain Bacteria; phylum Spirochaetota; class Spirochaetia; order DSM-27196; family SLST01; genus SLST01. Next base: position 3,893 of record SKVA01000537.1, read on the forward strand.
TGACGACACGTCAGCTTCCTACATCCCGACCGCGGGAACGCTGCGCGTCAGTGGGACCGCGACAAGCCCACCCGTCAGCGGGCAGTTCTCCATGGACCGGGTGACGATCACGGTCACCGGTGGCTCAACCGAGCTCGATCCGGTAGTCCAGACCCTGTCGGCCCCCGAGTTCCAGGCGGATCTCGACATCAGCTCGATTCAGAACAGCGGGTTCGGCACGATCAGGGTCACCGCTCGTGATCGCGCCGGCAACGAGACGACTGCACAGATACCCGTCGCCTTCGACACCAATCCGCCGGAGATTGGGGGCACGATCGAGACGGCGAAGGGACCCGTCACCGCGGCGAACCTGAACGCGACTGAGAACAGCTTCAAGGACGACGAGTTCACCTTCGCCGGGAACGTGACCAAACCGCTCGACGGTGCGGATCTCGTTGATCTGCAGGTGCGGATGGTCCGGGTCTCTCCTTCAGAGGTCATCTTCGACTACACATCCGACGGAACCACAGCTATCGACCCGAACGGCGGTCCGTGGAGCTTCACGACCGACTTCGGCGCGAACCATCCGGGCGGCGAACCGTACACGGAGGGCGTCTACGACCTCTCGTTCAAGGTGACCAACGCGAACGGCGGGTTCGACATCGCCACGCGGCGCGTCAGGCTCGACTTCACCGCCCCGGTCGCGACAGTCACCGATCCGACCGGAAGCGTGGACGATCCGGCGACCGTCGGCCAGAGCCCGGAGTTCGACATCAGCGGTACGGTGAGCATCGCCGGCGGATCTCCCGTCGAGTCGATCCTGGTGGTGATCTCCGACGGTGTGACCGACGACGTGAACGTGACCTTCACGGCTGCAAACGCCTGGGATGACGATGGGCTTGGGCGATTCGCCTTCAGCCCTGCCTCCGGCGCCTTCGTCTACCGGTGGGACAACGACGCCCTCGCAGTGGGCGAGCCGTTCACCGCAACGTTCGCCGCCACGGACGTAGCAGGAAACACAGGATCAGGCGAGAGCGTCGGCACGACCGTGATGGTGATCGACCCGAACGCCCCGACGATCAGCCTTGTCGAGTACCGGTTCACCGACAGCGGCGCGATCGAACCGTACGTGGACGCACTCACTCCGGGGCGGTTCGTCAACAGCGGAGGGACGATCGCCGGGACCGCGGTCAATCCCGGCAATGCAGACCTCTCAGCCCCCGAGATTGCCGTGCTCGAGATCAACATCGACGACGCGGGCTGGGTACCGATCCCGTTTGCACCTGATCAGACGGTCTCCTGGGAGTTCACGCTCTCTGACTACGGACCGCTGACGCTCTCACACGGGGAGACCTACACGATCCGCGTCCGCGCGGTCGACAACGATCCGGATGCGGTCACCAACATCCGCTCGACAACTGTCACCGTGGACAACGACCGGCCGGTTCTCAGCGACCTGGCCGCCGCGCTGACCGACGGGAGCGGCACACTCTACCTGCACGGACTCGTTGA
>SKVA01000204.1 GCA_007129695.1 Spirochaetaceae bacterium
CGGGTTTTTGGTCTCCTGCTTCATTACCCGTCAACAATTCACGCACCACTCCTTGAATAGTTCGCCCCGATGCCGTAGCATCGACGCATATGCCCAACACCGACGGCCAGCGACGCCTGGCGGTTCTGATTGATGCAGATAACACGCAGCCGTCGATCATCGAAAGCCTCCTGGAAGAGATCGCGAACTACGGGATCGCGAATGTGAAGCGGATCTACGGTGACTGGACCGGGACGCAGCTGAAGGGCTGGAAGGACGCGCTTCTTGAGCACGCGATCCAGCCGATCCAGCAGTTCGCGTACACGAAGGGGAAGAACGCGACCGACAGCGCGATGATCATCGACGCGATGGATCTCCTCTATACCGGAACGATGGACGGCTTCTGCATCGTGTCGAGCGACAGCGATTTCACCCGCCTGTCGTCGCGAATCCGCGAGGCCGGCCTCATCGTTTACGGGTTCGGCGAAGAGAAGACACCGAAGGCGTTTGTCGGCGCGTGCGACCGTTTCATCTACACCGAGATTCTCCGCAAGGAGGAGCCCGACGGTCAGGGACAGGCGAAGCGCCCGCCGATCCGTGAGCTCAAGCGCGACTCGCGGCTGGTGAGCCTGCTGCGCAACGCGACCGAAGACTCGGCCGATGAGACCGGCTGGGCCAATCTGGGAACCGTGGGGCAGAACGTCGCGAACAAGGCGCCCGAGTTCGACCCGCGCAACTACGGGTACAAGAAGTTCGGCGAACTGATCCGCGCGATCGACATCTTCACCATCGACGAGCGGTCGAGCGACAACTCTCCGGCGAAGCAGATCTACATTCGGGACAAGCGCCGGAAGTAGGGGCCCGAAGCCGATGCGACGACTCCCGCTGTCCAAGCCGCTCGACATCGTAGCGCTGATCGTATCGATACTCACCGTCGTTGCGGTCAGCGCATTTGCGTTCGGCGATCGCGCCGAACCCGACGCCGTCAGCATAGAGACCGACGACGCGCGGTTCCTCTACCCGCTCGACCAGGACCGCGTCGTCACGGTAGGTGGGCCGATCGGCGACACGCTCGTGGAGATCCGCGGCGGCCGCGCGCGCGTGATCGAGAGTCCGTGCCGCGACAAAATCTGTATCCTTACCGGCCACCTCGACGCTACCGGGGCTTGGACCGCGTGCCTCCCGAACCGCATCTTCGTGCGGATCGAGGGCGGGGTCGTCGGAGACGGGGTAGATGCGCAGACGTTCTGAGCGTTCGGTGTGTCGCGCCGCGTCGATCTGCGCGGCATTCGTCGTTGCGATCCTGATCGCAGCGTGTTCGCCGCCCGAAACCGACCCCGACGCGCTGCGCCGCGACGACGGAAGCGCTCTCTACGCAGACGGTACGTGGGCCGCCGCGTTTTCGCGCACCAACTCGCACGGATGGCGGCCATTCGCGGTGATTCGGGTCCGCGCCGGCGTCATCGACCAGGTCAGGCTCGACGCGGTGGACGCCGCGGGCAACCACCTGCGCGACGTCGAATCGTATCTGGAACAGTACCGACTGGTCTCCGGCGTACGGCTCGTGGACGCGCTTTCCGGGTTCGAGCAGACCGTCCTGACCCGGCAGCGCCCCGGCATGATCGTACCGCTCGGCGCGGTCGACTGGGCGGTCCAGTACGATCTGCTGCTACGCGAGGTGGTCGGTCTTGCGGCCTCCGCCGGTGCGGGAGCGGGTTCGGCGACCGCTGTCTCCCTGCCGACGGCCGGCCCGTACGTCGCGTACGATGATCCCGACCGGCTCGGCTGGCGGGCGGAGCTCACCGTTGCGTTCACCGACGACGCCGTGGCAGCGGTCTCATTCATAGAGACACGCGAACAGCTCGACGGCAACCGAATCATCAAGCGCGACACGCCGGAGTATCAGACCCGGTTTGGCGGGTTCGCGGGCACCGACAGCGCCACCGTCTCTGCCGGTCTGGCCGATCAGGTCGTCGGCGCAGATCTGGTCGGCCCCGCGGAGATCGAAGCAGTTACCGGCGCGACACTGTCGTCCAATCGGTTTGTCGCGCTGATGGACCAGGTTGGTGCGCTCCGGTCGATCGCCACGCTTCCACGACGTTGGGACCGCTTCTGACGTCACCGGCCGCAGCGCCGGTCGCGTGACAAACCGCGCGAAAAGCCTTACATTCCGATCATCTTTCCCCAAGGAGTCTGGATGAGCTCTCCATCAGACCGGCCGGCTCGATCCGGCTTTCCAGAGTGGTACCGTACTATCAGATCGTTTCAGAAGCATTCGGTGCCCAAAGCGGCTTCACAGCTGATCACGACGCTCGTTCCACTCGCCGCATTCTGGGCGGTGATGGTAGCGTTCATGAACCTGGGGTTCCCGTACTGGAGCGTGCTCATTGTCGTCGTGCCGGCGGCTTTCTTTCTGGTCAGGACGTTCATCATCTTCCACGACTGCTGCCACGGGTCGTTTCTGAAGACCGCCCGGGCGAACCGGATCGTCGGCTTTCTGACCGGGGTCCTGACGTTTACCGCGTTCGAGCCGTGGCGTACCGATCACCTGCGTCACCACGCGACCAGCGGCCAGCTCGACCATCGCGGATTTGGCGACGTCTGGACGATGACGTACGAAGAGTACGCGGCGGCCGATCGGTGGACCCGCCTGAAGTACCGTGTCTACCGGACTCCGGCGGTGATGTTTTTCCTGGGGCCGTTCTTCATCTTCATCGTCATAAACCGCTTGGTGCCGAAGTGGGCGAACGCGAAGGAACGCCGCAGTATCTGGGCGACGAACGCCGGGCTCGTTGTCGTGGCGACGGTCATGTCGCTCGTGTTCGGTCCGCTCGTCTACTTCGCGATCCAGATCCCACTGATTCTGTTCTCGGGTACGATCGGTATCTGGCTGTTCTTCGTGCAGCACCAGTTCGATCCTAGCTACTGGGCGCGTGATCATGAGTGGAACCAGTACGAGGCAGCCGTCCACGGGTCGTCGTATTACGAGCTACCGCGCGTGCTGCGGTGGCTCACCGGCAACATCGGCATCCACCACATCCATCACCTGCGGCCCGCGATTCCGAACTACCGGCTCTGGGACGCGTACACGTCGACACCCGAAGCGCAGCAGGTCCCAAAGCTGGGTCTGTGGGAGAGCTTCAAGTCGCTTCGGTACAACCTCTGGCACGAAGCCGCACGTCGGTTCATGAGCTTTCGCGACGCCCGCCGGATGCTCCGCGGGGTGTCGTAGCCGCGTCTCATCGTCGCTCCGGTGGACGCGCCGTGCCGTACTATCGCGCGATCGGTTTGTCCAGGACCTGCTTCAGGACGCGGGCCTTGGACAGGCGGATGTGCTCGTCCAGGAGACGGATGGCCGTTGGTGCGTCGCGCGCGGCGAGCGCGTCGATGAGCGCGATATGCTCGGCTGCCGCCGGATCGCGAACCGTGCTGCTCGCGAAGCCGAGTTCGCGGAAGCTCTGCATGATCCGGTAGAGGCTCGAGAGCATCGTGATCAGTCGACGCGAGCGCGACGCGTCGGCGATGAGCTGGTGCAGCCGACTGTCGATCGCCGCGTGCTCGATCGGGTCGTCGGTACGGGCGACCGCCTCGATCCGGGCACGGATCTCGTGGAGCGCGGCGATCGAGATCGTCGGGGTCGCGCGTTCTACCGCGACCAGCTCCAGAGCGCGCCGGATCTCGTACGCCTCTTCCAGATCGTCGACGGTGAACCCGAGCGAGCGGAAGCCTCGGTTTGGGAGCCCTTCGGCCAGACCGTCTTGGGCCAGCTGAAACAGCACCTCGCGGATCGGCGTTCGGCTCACCCCGAACTCGTCGGCGAGCGCGTCTTCGCGCAACCATACGCCGGGCCCATAGACACCGTGGACTACGCGGTTGAACAGTTCGCGGTAGATCGAGCCGCGGTCCATGCTATATCCCGCTGGTCGCGGTCAAGCCGCCGTCGACCGTGTAGACGCTCCCGGTGATGAACCTCGCGCGAGGCGACGCAAGAAAGACGACCACGGGTGCGATCTCTTCGGGGGAGCCGTACCGGTGCAACGGCACCCGGCCGGTCACCGCGCGCCCGCGGTCGGTCGGCTCGCCGGTCTGTGCGTCCTGGAGCAGGAAGCGATTCTGCTCGGTCAGAACGAAGCCCGGCGCGACGGTGTTCACGCGGACCGATGGGCGTCCGGCGGATGCGTCGGTGCCCACCGACGGATCAGGGCCCGCCAGCTCGATCGCGAGCCACCGCGTGAAACTCACGAGCGCCGCCTTCGCGTCGGAGTAGGTGAGCGCGCGCGACAACGGAAGCACGCCCGCGACCGACGACACGTTGACGATCGACGCGTCGGCCGCCGGCATGTCGACCGGCTGGACGCGCACGAAGGCCTGCGACGCGATCACCGCGCTCAGGTAGTTAAGCTTCAGCACGTCGATCATCGCGGTCGGGTCCAGATCGGTGAAGCGCTGGTCCAACGACGTCGTCGTGCGCGGGCTGCTCCCGCCGGCCCCGTTGATCAGGATGGACGGTTGGCCGACCCGATCCGCCGTGCTCGCGAGCGCGGCGTCGACCGAATCGGGATCGGTTCCGTCGCACGCGACCGCGACCGCGCGGCCACCTTCGCCGGTGATCGCAGCAGCGGTGCGCTCGGCGGCGGCGAGCCTGATATCCCACACCGCGACGATCGCGCCCTCACGCGCGATCTCCTTCGCCACTTCTCCGCAGAGCGCGCCGCCGCCTGCGGTGACGATCGCCACGCGATCGCGCAGTCCAAGATCCATCGGTCACCCCGCCTGTCGCAGCTCGCAGACCTCGCCGTCGGGGCCGCGGAAGTAGACGACCCAGACGCCCGGTCGGAACTCGACCGGCTCGCCCAGAAACTCGACGTCGAGTTCCTGGAGTCGAACGTAGTCGGCGCGCACGTCGGGCGACGCGAACCCGATGTGGCTGATGCCGATGTCCGCCTGGCTTCGTTCGCGCGCGAGCGGTCGGCCGACCGGATCGCGGTACTCGAAGAGCTCGACCATGAACGGCGACCCGTCTTCGGGCACCAGGTGCGCGATCACCGCGCTGCATCCCGGTAGCCCTACGATGCGCCCCAGACCTCGTTCGGGCGGGCTGTCGATCGTGCGCGCGACGCGCAGCCCCAGCACGCTCGTGTAGAACTCGACCGAACGCTCCATGTTCGAAACGCTGATCGCAACGTGTTCGGGTGTCATGTTCCTCCTACACGCGGTACTTGATGTACGCGACCTTGTGTTCGGTGAAAAACTCGATTCCGCTCTCGCCGGCTTCGGGAACACCGAATCCGGAGTCCTTGACGCCGCCAAACGTGAACGCCGGCTCCTTGTACGCGCTGATCATGTTCACGTGCGTGAGGCCCGATTCAATGCGCTCTACGAACGTCATTGCGCGCTCGAG
>SKVA01000450.1 GCA_007129695.1 Spirochaetaceae bacterium
ACGTCGATCCGTCCGACCGGCGAAGTGATGCCTCCTTGCGCGTGCGTGAGGCGATCGGTCTGCGGTGCGATGTCGATCCGCGCGAAGCCGGGTGCCGCCGGTCGCACGCCGAGCACCGCGCGCACGAAGTCGACCGCGGGCCACGAGCTCCACGCGTGACAGTCGCTTCGACCCGGCAGGTACTCGGCGCACGTCGACAGGTTGAGCGCGCGCATCTCGCGCCACGGGTTGAGTACGTGACTGTCGAAGCGCTCGTACGCGCCGATGCGTTCGAGCGCCCGCGCCAGGTAGAAGCTCTGCATCAGCTTCATCGGTATCAGTCGATCGTCGAACAGCCGGACGTTGATCCGCGACATCTGCGCGTCGGTTGCGACCCCTGACAGGATCGCGAGAACCTGGCTGTGCTGCGATAGCCGGTCATCGACGCGGCCGGGACCCTCCAGGAAGAGCCCTTCGGACTCGCTCCACGCGCTGTCTCGTACGATCGGCGTGATTCGCTCGACCACTCGATCCCATCGCAGCGCGTCGTCGGGTGACCCGGCTTCGCGATGGAGCCGCGCCGCGGCTCGCGCGGCGTAGATGAACAGACAGGTGAGGTAGGTCGACTCTCCGGCTACGAGCGCGGGCGGTTCGCCGCGCGGCCACTCGTCGGCGCTGTCGACCATGTTCCACGGCTCGACCTCTCCGACGAACCCGTTGTCGCGCAGGCGGTTGCGGAAGTAGACGAGCGTTCCGTCGACCGCGTGGAGGCAGCTACGGACGAACTCGGTCTGTGCCGGCCCCGCGTACTGCCAGAAGTCGTCGACCATCAGGACCCACAGCAGTGCGAAGTACGGGATGATCTGCGCGTCGAAGCTCGGGACGCGGCTTTCGACCAGGCCGTCCCACCGCGCCGAGTTTCGGTAGAGCGCGATCGATCGCTTCACGTACTCCAGGTCGCCGGTCAGGTAGAGGTGCGTGAGCGCCTCAAGGCGCGAGTCGCCCAGGTAGTGGAGCTGTTCGTAGTACGGACAGTCCTCAAACGTTTCGTGCGAACAGAGCCGGAGCGTCCGCCAGCACATCTCCCGGATCGCGTCGTACTCGGGCTCGTCGCACGAGAACGCCGACGCGTCGTCGACCGGGTACGTCGTGTAGCGATAGCTCGCGTCGCGGAGCGTGAACTCCGTCGCTCCTTCGGACACGACGATCTTCACGAACCAGAACGTTCTCCAGTGAAACGGTTCGTAGTGGAACGCGGCGCCGTCGAGCGTGATCGTATCGCGGTATCCGGCGACCTGACCCGCGTCAAGGTCATCGCGGATCCCCTTTACCCACGGACCGTCGGGTGCGGGAATCGGCGATCCCTGCGTCCCGGGCGTGCCCGGAGGATACACGACCGACTCGCCGTAGATGACCGCGATCGTGCGTCCTTCGCCGCCCTCGAACGTCAGTTCGGGGAAGCCGGTCGTAAGCGATCCGGCGTTGAGCACGAGCTCGCCGGACGAGTGTGCCGGAACGCTCCACGGTAGCTCCACCGTGGTGCGCGGCGACCCCGCGCCGTCGCGGCGAACCGACGCGCCGGCAAACTGCCTCGTCTGTTCGCACAGGTGATCGATCGGCCGTCGGTGCAGGTGCGGTGTCTGGACGACGCCCCACAGCGACATGTTACCGATCGCGCCCGCGTCGGTCGCAGCGGCCCACTTGGAGTCGTCGAAGTCGGGACGGTGCCATCCCTGCGGGTACGCCGCCGCGTCGACCAGCTCCATGTGCTTCAGGAAGGTCTGCGAGTTCGAGAACCACGACGTCCGGTCGGGTCTGACCGCGCCATCGTCGCTCACAATCCACCCCGCCGGCGTGTCCACGCCAAGGTCGGGCGGACCCTGGACCAGCAGCCCCGCGCGGTACGTGTGGATCTCCGACTCCTGCCGGTCGATCCCGAACCAGCGGACTTCCGCCGCCAGGACGTTCTCTCCCGGAGACAGGAGCGGTGCGATGTCGTAGGTGTCGTAGTAGTACTCGGCCGGATTGCCCTTGAGCGGACCGCGTCCGATTCGTGTGCCGTTCAGGTAGAGAACGTATCGGCTCTCCGCGCTCACATGGATCACCGCAGTGGCCGGTAGCGTGTCGACCGTGAATCGCCTGCGCAGCCGCCTGACTTCCAGGCCCGGTCCGCCGATCGCGTCGCTCCACGCCAGATGCGCGCTCCAGATCACTCCATCTTTGTTCACGTACATGGGCTTCGATCATCGCACGAAACAATATGAAGCGCAAAGACCGATTATGAGTGGTTGTTTCGGATCGGACCGTCGGTGCCCGTAGCGCGAAGCCTATCTGCCGCGCGGTTCGGTCGGCTTGACCGCCAGAATCTGCACAACCGAAGCCCGACCGGTGTGACCGCGCCCCTCCACGACGTCTCGGACCACCTCGCGTGCGATCTGCAGATCGAGGCCGGCAAGCTCGGGCCGCAGGTCGTCCACGGTCACGAGCAGGGTGGCGTCCGACGGGCCTCCGGTCGCGTACTCTATCTGGCGCGGGGTGTACGCTTCGAGCACGAACGCGCCACCCGGCAGCAGCGCGGCGGTGACGCGGGCGTGGACGCGCCGTCGGAGTTCGGGCGGAAGATGACAGAAGATGGATACGATGACGTCCCACCGTGCGTCGCCGAAGTCGTACGACTCGAGGTCGGCTACCTGTGTCGTCATGCCGACGTTACGCGCCATCGCAAGCCGGGTCGCCTTCTGCATGCCGACCGCCGACGCATCCATCGCGGTGACCGTGAATCCACGCTCGGCCAGGAAGACCGAGTTGCGTCCCTCTCCGTCGGCGATGCAGAGCGCCCGACCGACTCGGAGGCGCGGCGCGACCTCGGCCAGGAACAAGTTCGGATCGGTCCCAAACACGTAGTCATCGGTTGCGTAGCGTTCGTCCCAGCGGTTCTTGTGCCCCATCGTGGCAAGGTAGCGATTCGACCGGCTTTGAGCCAGTGTGCGTACTGTCGTCTTTGTGGTACCGTGTTGCCGAAGGAGCTCTCCATGAGACTTGGCGGACCGGTCTTTGTTGACCACCTGACTCCGGACACCTGGATTGCGGCGCTGCGGCACAAGGGGTACCGCTCGGCGTACTGCCCGCTGTCGACCGACGCGTCTGCGGCCGAACGCGAGGAGTACCGCGCCGCCGCGGCCGAAGCCGATATCGTAATCGCCGAAGTCGGCGCATGGAGTAACCCGCTTTCATCCGACCGAACCACAGCGGATGCCGCGTACCGCAAGATCGTCGACGCGCTGCGGCTTGCCGACGACGTGGGGGCGCGCTGCTGTGTCAACATCGCCGGCTCGCGCGGAGCCAAGTGGGACGGCCCCGATCGCAGAGACATGACCGAAGAGACGTTCGCGATGGTCGTCGATCTGGTGCGGCGGGTCCTCTCCGAAGCGGCGCCGGCCACGGCGTGCTACACGCTCGAGCCGATGCCGTGGATGTATCCCGATTCGGCCCAGAGCTACCAGCGCCTGCTGGACGCGATCGGTCATCCGCGCTTCGCGGTGCACTACGATCCGGTGAACATGATCAACAGCCCGCCGAAGTACTTCCAGAACGGAACCGAGATGTCGAGCTTCATCGAACTGCTCGGTCCGCGGATCGTCTCCGTGCACGCGAAGGATATCATCCTCCGCGACGAACTGACGACGCACCTTGATGAGTGCATCCCCGGCGACGGCGCGCTCGACTACGCGATCCTGCTCACCGAAATCGATCGCCTGGACGACGATCTGCCGCTGATGACCGAGCACCTCAAGACCGAGGCCGAGTACGACCGCGCGGCCGATGCGATCCGCCGCTTCGCCGCCGCGGCGGGCGTCGGTCTGTAGCGGCCCTGGTATCGGGCCTGCTACAACCGCAGCCCTATACCGATGCCGACGTTCGATCCGGCGCTCGAGTAGTCTCCGGTGATCGTGAAGCTTTGGCCGCTCACTTCTACTGTTTGCGTCTGGAAGCCGACCTCAAAGAGGTAGCGCAGTTCGGCGAACGCGAAGAAGTTGCTGTCGGCGCTGAAGAAGATCCGAGTACCCACCTGCGGGGCGATGATGAGCGTCGACGCGGTCACGGTCGTGCTCGCGTTCGACGGCAGGTACTCAAGCCCGATGAAGTAGAAGCGCGGGCCTACCGCAAGACCGGCGTACGGATCGAGTCTGAGCGCGCCGAGCGTGTCCGACAAGAAGGTCATATGCGCGAGCACGCGTCCGTACGCGCCGAGGTAGTACGAGCGCAGCCGCCAGTCGCTGTCGAATACCGCGAGCAGTCCGCAGAGCAGGCAGTAGCCGACGTCGGCAACGGCGCCCGCGCTCAGCGTCACCGCGCCGAGCGGTACGAGTCCAACAGCGATCTGCGGTTCCACGTACGGATAGATGAGGCTCGCGATTCCGCCGGTCAGACCGATGTCGATGTTGCCAGGGCGCATCGACGGCGCGCTGCCGGCGGCGCCGTCGCTCTGTGCGAACGCAGCCGTCGGCACCGTCAGCGCTGCGACGGCAAGAAGCAGCGACAAGGCAACGATCCGGGATCCTCGTCTTCGTGCGGTATTCATGATTACTCCTCTCAGCATTGTGCTGAGAGAAACCTACCCTGCGGCGCAGGGTAGGTCAAACCCTTAGGTCTCGCACGCGCCGGCGAGGCACGCGAGTTCCTGCGCCGCGGTCGTCAGGTCGGTTTCCTCGTACCGGTAGATCTTTGAGAAATCGATCGGTGGGAACGCGGCGGCGCGCTCGTCGAACTCGATCCGGGAGATCTCCTCGTACGGCATCTGCTGGTAGTTCGCGTCGCTCGCGGGAAGGAACGCCATCCCGCCGATCCGGTCCTGGTGTTCCCAGATCCAGCGCATCACGTCGAACACCTCGTGCGGACGGTACGTGATCGTAACGCTCGGGTTGTGCTCGGTGTACGCGAGCTTGTTCTGCAGCCAGTACTCGCACTGCTCGAGTGCCGAGCGATCGTTGCGAACGATCGAACCGTCGGGCGCCTTGACCGGGAAGTGGACGACCCACGTCGTCGCGTCGTCGCGCGTCTGCCCGTTCTCAGGGTCCATCGGCGCACCGGCGTCGCGCAGCACGCGATAAACCGGCGAGTGCGAGCTCACGCGGATGTTGCGTACGTAGTGACGTGCCCACCGGGGGTGGAGCCCCGATGAGCTGTTGAGGAGCTGGCTCGAGTTGCCCGACGGCTTCACGCACGTCGTAGCGGCTGACCGTGGAATACCGAGCAGATCGGCGTACCGCGCGTTGGTCTCCAGCACGACGTCCTTCAGCCGGCGCTGTACCATCTCATCCTGGCAAACCGTGCTGTCGAGCTGCCCGTTCAGGTCGACGCCGAGCAGCCGCTCCTCTTCGCAGTTCTGCTTCCAGAT
>SKVA01000432.1 GCA_007129695.1 Spirochaetaceae bacterium
CCGATCTGCGAGTAGAGAAAGCCGTGTACGTCCATAGAGCCTCCGAGGGTGTGGCTTAGCCAATATGAGCCTATCGTGTTCGGGCCGGAGGATCAACGGGTCGTGGCTGGTGCCGAATTTGTTTATCTTCACGTCGAGCGACGATGGACACTATTGCGACCGATCGATTGCGAGCGACACGGGCTGCGACGCGAACGGATCCGGTGCGCGCGGACGGCGCCGAGGCTATTATCGTCGGGGCGGGACCGGTCGGTATGATTGCCGCGCTTCTGCTCGGGAGGCGGGGAGTCAAGACGCTCGTTCTGGAGCGGAGGGCCCTATCGGCGTCGCACCCCGCCTCTCCGGAGCAGGACCCGCGCGTGACTCCCGACGGCTGGGAGTCGACCTCACGCGCGATCGGTATCATGCCGCCGTCGCTCGACCTCCTGAGCACAATCGGTCTCTCCGACGCGTTCGTCGACGCCGGTGTCTGCGTAACGGCGGCGTCCGTCCATGATACGCGGCGCGAGCTCGGACGCCTGAGCTTCGATCGCGTCCACCCGCGCTTTCCGTTTGTGCTGTCGGTTCCGCAGTACCAGACCGAGGCGATCCTGCTGTCGGCGCTCCGCCGCCAGCCCGGTGTCGAGATCCGGTCGGGCTTCGACGTCCGCGCGCTCCGGCACGACGCGGACGGAGTGATCGTGGAGTCTTCCCTCGGCGACTGCGTTCGTGCGCCGATCGTGATCGCGTGCGACGGATCACGGAGCACGCTCGCACGCCTGGCGAGGGTACGACGCACGCGTACCGAGTACCCGGACCGCTTCTTCATGGCCGACCTTCGCGACCGTACCGGCCTTGGGTCCGACGCGCACCTCTGGTTCACGTCGACCGGGGCGGTCGAGTCGTTTCCGTTGCCCGGGGCGCTGCGGCGCTGGATCGTCGGGCTGCCGCACGGAGCCGCGCTACCGCGGCCGGACGATTGGATAGATCTGGAGGGAATCGTCGAGCGCAGGACCGGGTTGCGGATCGATCCGGCCGACCGGGTCTGGCAGAGCGCGTTCGCGCCCGAGCGCAGCGAGCTCGTTCGTTTTCACGAAGGACGGATCGTGTTCGCAGGCGACGCCGCGCGCACGATGAGTCCGATCGGCGGGCAGGGGATGAACACCGGGTTCGGCGACGCGGGGATGCTCGCGCCGATCGTCGACGCGCTGCTCCGCGATCCGACGCATACGCCCGCGGCGGCGTGGCGGGCATACTCGATCGCGCGCGGACGTGCCGGTCGCGCGGCGGCCAGGCGCGCCGCCGCGGGAATGCGCGTCGGCACGATGACGGGCCCGATCCGTTCGGCGGTCCGAAGCAGCGCGATCGCAGCCGTCATGCGCATCGCCGCGCCGCAGCTCGCGCGCCACTTTTCGATGATCACGATCCCGACGCGCTGAGCGTCCGCAGCGCTATCGCGGCTTGTCGACGATCGTGATCCGGACGAACCCGCCCATCAGGTCGCGCGACCGATGGTCCGCGAACCCGATCCGACGAAGGAGCGCGACGAACTCGGTTGAGTCGGGGAAGCGCGACAGGCTGCGCGCGATGTACGCGTAGATCTCCGGATTGCCGTGCAGCACTACTCCCCACAGCTGTCCCCAGACGCGAAGCAGCCGCAGTTGGAGCGCACGCCGAAGCCGGGATGTCGGCAGAGAGAACTCCAGAAAGGCCGCGATGCCACCGGGGCGCAGCACGCGGAACACTTCGCAGAGCGTCGCCTCCAGATCGGACGCGTTGCGTAGCGCGTAGCTGCCGGTCACGACGTCGACCGTCGCGTCGGATGCGGGTAGCGTCGCCATGTCACCGATTGCGAACGATGCATTCGCTATCTTCTCCCGCGCCTGCGCGAGCCGGGCGCGACGCACCATATCGATGCTGACGTCGACGCCGGTGACGCTTCCGTCGGGAGCCTGCCGCGCGAGCTCGAAGGTCACGTCGCCGGTTCCGCACGCAAGGTCTATAGAGACCGGCGCAGGCTGCAGGCCTCGCGCGGCCGACAGCCTGCGCGCCGCGCGGCCCGAACGGTAGTGCCGCTCGAGCGCGGTCGCGACCAGCACGCGCTTCCAGCGTGGGTCGCGGCCGAACGACAGGAACCGGGTGGCCAGGCGATACCGCGGCGCGACCTGCTCGAAGAGCTCCTCATTGTACGTGCGCTTTCGATCGGGGGACGCGAGCTCCGAGCGTCCGATCGCGCGCAGCCGTCGCGAGGAGCTCTCACGCGGAGCAGAGTTGCTCGATGTCATCTCAGGCGATATCTTCATCTTACCAAATATGTCAACAAAGCACGATATCTGGCTACACGGCATCGGCACCGCGGTTCCCGAACGATCCTACTCGCAGGAGTTCGCGCTCGAGTTCATGTCGGGGCTGTCGACGTACGGCGACTCCGAGCGGCGGTTCCTCAATCGCATCTACCGCAACACCGGGATCACGAAGCGGCACTCGGTGATCGAAGACTACGGGAAGCCGGTCGACCAGTACGAGTTCTTCGCGCGCGACGCTACGCTGCAGCCCGAGCCGACGCTTCGCGCGCGCAACGATCTGTTCGTCCGGCACGCCGACTCGTTATCCGCGCGCGCGGTGGAGGTTCTGCGCCGCGACTGCCCGTTTGAACCGGCCGACGTGTCGCACCTGATCACGGTCAGCTGCACGGGTTTCTCGGCACCCGGGTTCGACTTCACGCTCGTGCGCCGGTTCGGATTGCCGACGACGGTGCACCGCTTCCATCTCGGCTTCATGGGGTGCTTTGCCGGGTTCACCGCGATGAAGCTCGCGCGGACGATCTGCGAGGCCGACCCCGACGCGGTGGTCCTGATCGCCGATGTCGAGCTGTGCACGCTCCACTTCCAGTTCAAGCCCGAGCAGGAGACGATGGTCGCGAACTCGTTGTTTGCCGACGGAGCGGCCGCGGCGCTCGTGTCGGCGCGTGTACCCGAGCGCGGCGGGTACCGCCTTGCGGGTTTCTTCTCGCGGATCATCATGGACAGCGAGCAGGCGATGTCGTGGACGCTCGGCGACACGGCGTTCGACATGACGCTGTCGGCGTACGTTCCGCGACTGCTTCAGAGCGACATCGGGGAGATCGTGCGTCATGCGATCGACGCGGTCGGGTTCGCCGCCGACGGCGTTCGCCTCTGGGCGATCCATCCGGGTGGCCGCGCGATCCTCGACCGCATCGGCGAAGCACTCGGTCTGGATAGCGATGATCTGGCCGACTCGACGGCGACGCTCGCCGACTACGGAAACATGAGCTCCGCGACGATCTTCTACGTACTCGACCGGATGCGACGCAGTTCGATCGGCGGACCGGTGTTCGCCGCTGCGTTCGGGCCCGGCCTTACCGTCGAGTCCGCGGCGCTCGAACTGGTCCGGCCGGGGGGCTGACGTGGACGAACGTGACCATGCCGCGAACCGCCGCGGCGCAACCCGCGACACCGCGCGCAGCGGCTTCTGGTACCCGCGGACCCGGCGGACGACACCCGAGCGGATGGACGATCCGTCGTGCGACCCCGAGCTTGTCAAACGGACGTTTCGGCAGCTCGCGGTAGTCAACAGACTCCTGTCGCGCGTGCGCACGCTGTTGCTGCGGTTCGTGATTCGGGACGCGATCGAGCGCGGCGTGACCGAGATCACCGTGCTCGACGTCGGGGCCGGCGGCGGAGACGTCGCGCGGTGGCTCGTGGACGCGGGTGCCCGGCGCGGCCTGCGCGTACGTGTCACCTGTGTCGATCCCGACCCGCGCGCGGTGGCTCTTGCCGCCGAACGCCTTCGAGGCGTCGACGGGTGCGAGGTGACTCTGGCTTCGGTCTTCGACGTGCGCGGTCGGTGGGACTACGTGATCAGCAATCACGTGCTGCACCACCTCTCCGACGATCAGATCGTCGAAATGCTCGATCACTCGCTGTCGATCTGCAGCCGGAGGATCGTCTGGAACGATCTGTTGCGGTCGCGGTTGTCGGTGATCGGGTTCGCAGCGTTTTCGACCGTCATGATGCGCCGCAGTTACGGTCGCGAGGACGGGCTGCTGTCGATCCTCCGTGGCTTCAGGCCGTCGGAGCTCGAAGCACTGATCGACCGGACCGAGTGGCACACTCACGCGTGCGTAGGGCGGCTTCCTCCCGGGCGCGTCTACATCGTCGGCGATACGCCGCGTCACGACCACCCGGCACCGAGCGTTCGCGCCAGTTCCAGGTCCATCCGCTGACGAGTCGTCGGCGACGACAGCGCCTGCAGGCGTTCGAGGTTGTCGCTGAGCACGCGACGCGCTTCGTCGCGGTCTCCGCGCGAGTTTCTTCGCCACAATGATGCGGCGAGTTGCGTGTAGAAATCGTAGTAGCGCACGTGGATGCGCCCGGCTTGGTACGCTTCCTCGTGCAACTCGATCGACAGTCGCGCGTGTCTGACCGCGCGGTCGCGGTCGCCGAAGGATATCGGCCAGCCCGGCAGTTCGCGGTAGAGCTGCCCGAGCATATAGTGCGCCTCGGCGTGTCCCGGATCGCGCTCGAGCGTCATCTCAGCGTAGTCACGAAGCGACTGTGCCATGAACAGCGAGTTGAGCACCCCCCGAATCTGCCCCTGCAGTCCGATCGCGGCGCCCTTCCAGAAGTACGGTTCGGCGATGTCGGGTGCCAGTTCGATCGCGTCGTCGGCGTGAGCGGCCGCCGCTTCCAGCCGCGATATCGTGTCACTGTCGGTGAGGTCACCGCGCCACCGCCCCTGATCGGCGATCGTGAGTTCGGCGCGGGTCTTTCTCCACAAGAGTTGTGCGCGGTCGCTCGGGTCGGTCAGGCGGGCAAGCGTCTGGTCGATCACTCGGACGATCTGCTCGTGCCGATCCGCCTCGTGAAGCCGCTCGAGATCGTCGAGCAGCGCGGCGTCCAGACCCGGCGCCCGTGCCGCTACGAATCCGAGCACAGCAACCACTATGAGTCTTTGCCTGAGCGACCGATACCGCTCCATGCGATCGAAATTACTCCTGTAACGGCGCGGCGGCAAACGGCCCGGTGGAGTCTCAGCCCCCGATCAGCCGGCGCAGATCGTCGCGGTACGCCGCATCCTCGAGGAGGTCGGTGTTGTCGCTGATCAGGTCGACTCCACCGATCGGCGACCGTCGCATGCGAGGCGTGAGCCAGTCGGCGTCGATCGTGTCGAGCGTCTCCTGCGCGAACCCGTCGATCGCGAGCACGGTGAACGGGCGCCCGAAGAAGCCGTGCGGTTCGGTCGGCATCGGTTTCGTTATCGACAGCGAGTTGTGGAGGAGTGCGAGCTCGGCGTACACAGCCGCGAGCGCTCCGTCGCGTTCCTTCCATCCGGTTGCCGCGGCCACCGCCGCCAGCAGCGGTCCGATTCG
>SKVA01000232.1 GCA_007129695.1 Spirochaetaceae bacterium
CGAGAAGAAGCTCGACTACACGGTGATCGGGGATTCGGTGAACGTCGCGTCGCGCCTGGAGGGACTGACCAAGCGGTACGACGTCCCGATCGTGATCTCCGAATCGGTGCGTCGAAAGATCGACGGGGTATACCCGACGCGCTTTCTGGATCGGGCGCGCGTGAAGGGACGCGACCTGGCTCTGGGCGTCTTCACGGTCGCGCGTTCCCCGGGACAGCGCGTCCGCGACGCGTGGAAGCAGCACGACGACGCGATGGAGCTCTTCTACGCGCGCGACTTCGAAGCCGCGCGCGACGGGTTCCGTCAGGTGCTTGCCGCGCTCCCGACCGACCGCCCGGCGGAACTGATGCTCCGCCAGTGCGAGGACCTGCTCCGGTCACCGCCCGATGATTCGTGGACCGGCGAGATCACGATGCTCGAAAAGTAGTGTTGGTCGACGCCTCCGAACTCGTTGACACACTTCTGGCGTTGAGAAAGAACTGGGAGTCCCATCGCGTGACGCAGCAGGAGGCCGAGCAGGTCTTCTTCAACCGCCCGCTGATCGTGGCCGATGACGTCAAGCACTCTGACGCGGAGCGCAGGTACTACGTGTTGGGCCAGACCGATGAGGACCGAGCGCTCTTCGTGGCTTTCACGGTGCGCGAGCAGCGCATTCGCGTGATATCGGCGCGTGACAGGAGTCGACGAGAGAGAAAGGTGTATCAGGGATGAAACAGATACCGAAGTTCAGGAACGAAGACGAGGAGCGGCGATTCTGGTCGGAGCACGATTCGACCGAGTATGTCGACTGGTCGAAGGCGCGTCGGGTTGCCTTTCCCAATCTGAAGCCGTCGACGAAGCCGAATCGCTCTTCGGCCGCCGGCCGCATCCTGCGCACGGCCGACGGATATACGGTTCCTCGCAGTACCGGGCTCAGTTCGATCTTGACCACGGCCCGTTCCGACTGAACGAGAAGCTTGATGATAACATCCGTCCGACCCATCCGAGAGTACTGGACTTTCACGCTACCCAGGCGCCTGGTAATCGCGTTCCCTATGTCGGCCATCGCGGTCGAGATCTCCGAGAGCGACTCGTCGCGAGTTTTGATCGGGGTGTATACGAGGTCGATATCCACGGACAGGCGGGGCGTGTCCCGGTAGAAGAGGTTGATCGCAGTGCCGCCCTTGAGAGCAAAGCACTCCGCCGCGGCTACAATCGGGAGTACTCGAACGAGGAGTTCGACCTGCTCAGAGTACGGATTCTGTTTGTCCACCCTCGTCCTTCCCCGGCACCGTGATCGAGAACTCGTCGTCGAACGCCCCGCCTTTGACTATCTGGCGCTTGCCGGAGCCAAGATCGATCTTTGCCTTATCGATGTGACGATACCATGAATGCCTTTGCTCCCTCGCCATCCACAGAAACAGCCGCTTTGCCTTCACCTGCCGACATTCCTGGAGCAGCGATTGGAGCAACGTGGGCTTGAGATTCGCCGCCCCTTCCATCATGAGCTGCGCTCGACCAATCTCCTCTGCAGACGAAACCGTGCTGTTCAGTTCGAGAAACGCCCGTTCCGGAGAGGCGTATCTGACGGGCCAGTCCCAGGTGCCAAACGGGACGTCCTGAATGCCGAGTTCGAGATCGGCGAACGGACTACGCTTCATCTCGACCAACCTGGATGCATTCTGCACGTCGTTGATCCAGCCCGGCAGGTGCTTATCACTGTACAACAGAACCTCTGCTGTCCCTCCGAGTTCCAGGTAGTGCTGAAATCCATGGAACGCCAACGCGCTCAGGTGGCCGACGTGCAACCGGTATCCGAGCTCAGAAAGCGAGTAGACAACGGCCTGCCATTTCAACGCTGGTCCCGGCTTGCGGTACACTCCATGTGCAACCCCTTCGAGCTTCCCGGATCGGAGATAGTAGTCAACTGCGGGACGATCAAATCCATGGTCTTGAAGCCACGCCCTGTTTACGAGCAGGCCTTCCCGCAGAACCGCATCAAGAGCAGCCACCAATTCCTCCGTTTACAAATACATACAATTGCATACTTGAGCTATGCATCATAGCCTATATGTAAACCGCTGTCAAGTTTACCTTATACAACAGCTGCATATTTATAGTATGCACAGACGTGAAGGTGTAAACCGCCAGAAGCTGAAGCTCTCGTGACGTTGTCCGAAGACTATGTGCGATCCGTTCGCGATCACGACCTTATCTTGGTGAGACCTTTCAGTACGTAAACTGCCTGGCCATAGCCCGGGCCCGGCCCAATCCGCGTCCTCACGGCCTTGGGATGCGCGGCCCATCCGCGTCCCTAAGGCCGCGGATGGGCAGTGACCCCCAGAGCGGCGAACCGTTCGCGGTGGACCGCCAGGCGTTCCAGGAACGAACGGTAGCTGCGGTTCTCCTTCGCCGTCCAGACCACCTCGGCGAGCGCCGCGGCGCGTGGGTAGGTCATGTAGTCCAGGCGGTCGCGGTCGGGGATATACTCGGTCCACAGCTGAGCCTGCGCGCCCAGCACGTGGGTCGCCTGTTCTTCGGTTAACTCGGCGGGGATCGGCTCGTACGAGTAGACCTTGCCGGTCGGCAGGAACCCGCCGATCGTGAGCGGCTCCTCGTCGGTCGGCATATCCTGATAGTAGTCGAAGTACGTGTGCGTGTTCGACGCCATCACGACGTCGTGCCCCATCTTCGCGGCCTCGATCCCGCCGGCCTCACCTCTCCAGCTCATGACCGTCGCGCCGGGGGCGAGGCCCCCTTCCAGGATCTCGTCCCAGCCGAGCGTTCGCCGCCCCTTCGACTGGAGGAAGGCGTCCATGCGCCTGATGAACCAGCTCTGAAGCTCGTGCTCGTCGTGTACGCCGATCTCGCGCATCCGCTCCTGCACCCGCTTCGAGTGCGTCCACTGATACTTCGGAACCTCGTCACCGCCCACGTGGATGAAGAGGCTCGGGAAGATGTCGATGAGCTCGTCCAGGATCTGCTCCATCGCGCTCACCGTCGCCTCTTCGACGTTCAGGATGTCCTGGCTGATCCCCCAGATCTCGCGGAGCCCGATCGGGTGGCCGGTACATCCCCACTCCGGGTACGCCGCGATCGCTGCCTGCATGTGGCCGGGCATGTCGATCTCGGGCACCAGGACGACCTCGCGCTCGGCGGCGAAGCGGACCAGGTCGCGAAGCTCATCCTGCGTGTAGAAACCGCCGTGCGGCTTTCCATCGAACCGATGCGGCTTGTCGTTGAAGTGGCCGACGAGCGTCTCGTGCCGCAGCGACCCGACCTCGGTCAGCCGCGGGAAGCGCTTGATCTCGACGCGCCACCCCTGATCCTCGGTCAGGTGGAGGTGTATCCGGTTGTACCGGTGGAGCGCCGCCAGGTCCACGAAGCGCTTCACGTCGTCGATCGGGAAGAAGTGCCGGCACACGTCCAGGTGCAACCCGCGCCACCGGAAGCGCGGCGCGTCGGCGATCGCGCAGCACGCGATGGCAAGCGGTCCTGCCGCTGCGCCGAGCGCCGACGGCGGCAGGAGCTGCCTGAACGTCTGCACCGCGCGCGCGAGTCCTTCGCGGTTTGCAGCATCCAGACGGCAGACGTCGGGCGCGACGTCGATCCGGTACGACTCGTCGGTGAAGCCCGCGTCGTCGTAGACCGGCGGGCCGCCTGCGGTCAGCACGATGCGCCGTGTCGGGTCCGCGGTAGCCGTGCCCGACGCGTCGACCGGTACGGTCAGACCGGCGGCCTTCAGGTACTCAGACACAAGCCGCGCGGCCGTCTCTGCCTCCGAGGAGGCCGCGACGATCCGCGTCTGTGAGTCCAGGGAGAAGCTCCCCTCGCGGGCGGTGTAGTCGCGTGGAGCCGGGATGATCTGGTGTGCTGCCATGGCCCCACTATCTCATCGGTCGCCCGCTTTGTCGAGCGCGAAGCGGTCGGCCGCTCACGCCCCGACGTCGCGTCACGCGCTGCACACGTCCATCGCGATCGCGGCCCACTCGGCCAACCGCCGCGGCTCGCGCCGGACGGTGCTGATATCCTTCAGGATCAGTTCGAGCGGGCAGCCGTGGCGGTCGCAGATCTCGCGCGTCGCGACCAGATCGGCGCGCACCGCGTCGGCGTCGAAGAGGTCGAACGCCAGGAACGCTGGATTGGGCTTTCGGGAGAAGACGTAGTCGCCGCCGATCTCCGTCGCACCGCGTTCCTGATCGGTCCACGGGCTCATCGATACCTTGCGGACGTTCGGGATCTTGCGGACCTCGGCCATCTTGCCGTCGAGCGGGTCGCAGCAGCCGTAGTAGACCAGGCCAAACCGCCCGCAGATCCGGCCCGCGTACGCGACCTCGAACTCGTCGAACATCGCAGGCGACACCGACCCGAGCATCTGCGCGAGGCCGAACATCCACCGGTCCTGCGTCCGCGGTCGCTCGGGGTCGTAGCCCGGCGCGGGCAGATCGTCGGTCCACGCGCCGGTGCAGTGGATGAGGCTCTGCTCGCCGCACAGGAGTCCCTGCTCCTGCAGCTGATCGAGCATCGACAGGTAGCCGGCCGTCATCCGCTCCAGAATCCCGTGGATCAGTTCGGGAGCGTCGATCATCGCGTAGAGCGCGTTCTCGATCCCCATCCACGTCGCGATCGGGTCCCACAGCGACAGGTAGGGATCGATGCCTTCGGACCGCACATCGAGCAGACCGTCGAACAGCTCATGCGCGACATCGATGCGCCGCGCGGTCTCCCGATCGTCGTGCGTTACCCTCGGCACCCGGATCTTCTGCAGATCGTCTGTGCTGACGAACTGGTTGTGGTAGTCGTGGCTGACCACGTCGTTCGTCGGGTCGGTCGTGCTCACCGACTCGTCGATCACGACGCCGAACCCTGAGTTCGTGACCGCCTTCGGTATCCTGACGAACGGTTCGACGACCATGTCGACGCGGAAGTGCTCCCACTGGTAGAGCGTCCGGCGTAACCGCCGTTCGTAGCCGCGGCACTCGTCGTCTTCGCACTCAAGACGCATCCCGGGCTCGGCGTCGAGTTCGTTCCAGCACACCTGGTCGATCATCACCATCGGCCGGTCGGGACGTAAGGAGTTGAGCCTGCGCCACTCGGCACGCCGTTCCTCCTGGTCCGGGAGCTCCGCGATGCGCGCGACCTGTTCGGCCAGGCCTCTGATGACGGCTCTGTCATTCGTGTTCATTGTTGTCGAGCATATCAGCAGTGCGCGCTCGTGTCATCGTGATCGGAGTGACCGGTGAGGTTTTCTGGGCCCCCGGCTTCGCCGTCGCATCGGGGCCGGGTTCAGCTCTGCGGCTCGTCCGTAACCGCGTCGGCGCACTCGCCGATCGTAGCGGTGATCCGGTCGGCCGCCTCG
>SKVA01000445.1 GCA_007129695.1 Spirochaetaceae bacterium
AGCTCTCTCCGCAGCTCATCGAGCTCAAGGAGGCGCTTGAGATCCGTGACACGGTCCTCGTCGGAGACCTTCTGGAGTACGAGATCGCGCCAAAACTGCAGGATCTCACCGAGATCGTCCCCGACGCCAGGGAGACCTCATGAGGGTGCTCCTCCAGCAGGATATCCAGTTCTTCGCGCAGCCCGATCCCGCCCAGACGACGATCACCCTGGCTGTGTTCGGCGCGCTGATCGTCTTTGGCGTCGTGATCGCCGTCATCAACTCGCGCCGCGGGAAGTCGGGCGGCGCCGGAACCGGAAGCCTGAGCCGGATTGCGAAACGGATGGGGCTCAGTCCCGAGCAGCGCGCCGCGCTCAAGGAGCTCGCGCGCAACCAGAGGCTTCAGAACCCTCAGAGACTGCTGACCAACCCGGCGTATCTCAATCACGCGCTGAAACGACGGCTCGATCAGATCGATGTGCTCGACGAACCCGAACCGGCGCGCGAGGCCCGCAAGGCGCTGCTGCTGTCGGCGAAGCGCACGATCCAGAACGCGAGCGCGAACCTGAAGGTCCTCTCTTCGACGCGCCATATCCGGGTCGGTCAGGCGATCAGGTTCACCGATGCCGACGGGACATCCAGCGACGTGCTCGTCGCGTCCAACGTCCACAACGGGCTCGGCGTCGAGTTGCCACGATCCCGCCGCTCATCGTCTTCGACCTATCCCAAAGGCACGCAGCTGAGCGTCGACGTTGTGATGGACAATGCGCAGCTCTACACCTTCAAGACCAGGGTCGTCGGTTACAACAACGCCCGAGGCGCGTCGGTGATGTACCTCGAGCACGCGTCGAATGTGCGCCAGACTCAGAAGCGTCGTTCGCCGCGGCGCGAGTACGACAGCCCCTGCTACTTCTTCCCGGTCACCGTCATCACCGTCGGCAAGGGCCGCCGCGCCAAAACTCAGGCGTTCGTCAACAAGAACCAGCGCTTGTTCGGCCGGTTCGAGGACCTGAGCGCGGGCGGCTGCGCGATCCGGACCCAGTCTCCCCTTGCAGCCGGAAGCATTCTGAAGATCGACTTCGAGGGCATCGACGGCGCGCGGACGAGCGTATTCGGGATGGTTCGGCACGTCGAACGCCAGCGCGCGCGCGGCCGTTTGATGCACATCAAGTTCACCAGGGTTTCGCGCAAGCACCTGAACCAGATCCAGACCTACGTGTACGGCATCGCCGAAAGCTGAGAGCCGACGTACCCGCTGCTCGGTCAGGCTTGACGCGCAAGCCGATTGCGATGATGATCAGATAATGGATCGTATTGAGCTCGTAGACATCGCACGCGTCGACTCTCTGATTCTCTACCGCGCCGTCTACACGGCAGTCGCCAGGATCACCGTCGACGGTTCTGCAACCAGAACAGACGTCGAGTTCGTCGTCGAACACGATGCGCTCGGAGGTATCACTGTCACGGTCGGCCCCCGACCGCGCGACGGGTCACTCGACCGGCTCATCGCCGACCGACTCGCCGATCAAGTGCGTGAGCTGCACGCGACCGGCGGCCTGCCCTGACCTTCACTACCCGTTCGCACGACGACACAGCAGAACTCGGAAGGCGTATCGGGGACCGGCTCGAGCGCGGCGACGTCGTGCTTCTGTCCGGAGGCATCGGGGCGGGAAAGACCGTGCTCGCGAAAGCGATCGGTGCCAGCCTGGGCATCGCGGAGACGATGACGAGTCCGACGTTTACGATCGTTCAGGAGTACGTCGGCACCGCGCCGGTGCTCCACGTCGATCTCTACCGGATATCGTCCGACGACGAGTTCGACCAGCTCGGCCTCGAGGAGTCGATGCGGCGGTCGGTCACACTCATCGAGTGGCCCGAGCACGCTCACCGCGCGCTTCCGGTCGACGCGCACCGGATCACGATCACCATCGCCGACGACGGATCGCGGACGATCGACGTGCCCGACGCACTGCTCCAGGACCAAGCCCGATGACGCGCAGCAGCCAACCGCCGCAGAGCATCCTTGCGATCGACACCGCCACCGACGTTCTGTCGGTCACGCTGTGGATTCGATCGGGTCGGCACTCCGGGCAATGGACCGAACGCTGCGACGCGGGCTTGCGCCACACCGAACGCCTGATGGCGATCGTCGCCCGGCTGCTCTCGGGCGCGGGGATCACCCCGCACGATCTGTCGCTGGTCGCGTGCATGCGCGGCCCGGGATCGTTTACGGGGCTTCGAATCGGGATGGCGAGTGCGAAGGGGCTCGCGGCGGCGATCCGCCGTCCGGACCAGCCGCTCCCGGTCGTATCGGTGCCGACGCTCGAGTGCATCGCGAGCGGCTTGCACGCAGCGAACAGGATACCGGCGGCGATCGCGCTCCCGGTCATCGACGGGAGGAAGCACCGCTACTACGGCGCATGCCTTCGCGTCGACTCCGGAGGTGTCGGCAGACTTACCGACGACCTCGACCTCTGCGCGTCCGACATGGTCGCTGCGGCGCGTTCGGCGGTCGCCGCGGCGGCTTCCTCCTGGAGATCGCTACCGTTCGTCGTAACAGGCCCGCACGCCGACGGCTTTCTGGCCGAACTGACCGATCAGACGCGCGCCGGGATCGTCCTGGATCTGAGGGCGCGCGCGGGCTGGTCTGCTGAGCTATCGCGGCTTGCCGCGCTGCGCGCGGAGCGCGGAGAGTACGATCGCGAAGACGCAGGCCCCGACTACGTGCGCAGCAGCGACGCCGAGCTATCGATCCAGACGCGCTCAAACCCCTTGGGCGCGTAGTACCGAGCCGGCGATGCCGTCCGGGAGTCTCCGCGCGGCTGGTGGAACTCGATAGTCGAGTCAGCCCTCGTCGGGGTCGGCACGCCTGCGCTGCGGGATCGACGGTAGCGTTGCCGGGGCGGAACTCTGCGCGGCCGCGCGGTTTTCCTCCTGGATCGCCTGGTAGACCTCGTGGCGGTAGACCTTGACCTCGCGCGGAGCGTCGATGCCCAGTTTGACCTGGTCGCCCTTGATCTCCACGATCGACACTTCGATCGAGTCGCCGATCACGATCCGCTCGTTCAGGCGGCGAGCGAGAATCAGCATCAGCGACTCCCCGCCTTCGCAAGCTCATCAAGAATGTAGTGCTTGATCTGCCACTGCGGGTTCAGTGAGATCGCCTGCTTGCCGAGCCGTCGCACGCGGTTCACAATCACCGGCCCCTGCAGGTTCGCGCTGATCCGGCTCTCATCCTCCGGGATCGTCACTATCGCGAACGCGAGGATGTCCTGTTCGTCCTCATAGCCGATCGCCTCCAGGTCATCGTCCGACACGTCGAGCACATAGTCGCTTCGAAGGTCGTACGGGTTGAGCAGGATGAACGCGATCTGCTCGTCCTCGATGCTCTGAAGCCAGTAGAAACCCGACTGGAGCGCGTCGAGCAACGCGTACTCGTGAAGGCCTTCAAACCCGAACAGTCCCACGGGAAAGCGAATGAGTTGGCGCTCCTCGACCTCGATCGGACCGTATGGCTTGGTTGAGATCCTCATGGCTACCTCAGGAAGTCGAGCAGCGTCGGCTGGATGACGCGCGCCGCCGCGCCGAGCGCCGCACGATGCGTGTACTCGAGCATCCGAAGCCGCGTGATCGCTTCGGTCAGATCGACGTCGACCTCATTCGAGTAGCGACGCGTTATCTCCGGGATCGTGCTCTGGGTGCGCTCGAACGCGAGCGACAGCCGCTCGTCGTACGATCCGAGCTGTCCGAGCCGCCCGAGCAGGTTCGACAGAGAAGTGTCGATCCCTCCGAGCGCGCGACCACCGATGTCGAGCGTATCTCCGGCGACCAGCTGATCGCGGAGCGTGATCAACGTATCGAACATCGACCCGCCGAACACGCGCGCCGACGACGCGATGTTCTGCGGAGGTGCGTTGCCGAAGTCGTTGAGGATTCCCAGGTCGCGAAGAACCGTGCCGTCGGGGCCTTCGTCGATCCAGAGCTGGTGCGGCGACGTGCCTTCGAGCACCAGGCTGTTCTGGATCGGGTCGAGCCTCGCGCGCACCGGCGCACCCGAGTCGTTGATCTTGCCGATGATCGAGAATACGTTGTCACCGGTGCGCAGTTGCACCTCGACGCCGTCGACGGTGATCGTCGCGTCCTGCTGTACAACGTACGCGGTCGCGTCAACGCTGCTGTAAATCTGCTGGTGCTCGGCCCAGAACACCTTGTTGCCCGCGAAGTTCAGCGGTATGTAGCTTCCGTCGGCTATCTCTGCGCGGCCTTCGGAGATCGACCCAAGGTACTGCACCTGCGTTATGACCGGCTGATCGAAGCCGTCGAGGCGACCTTCGATCGGCCGGAACGGGAGCGTCTTGGTCCGGTCGCCGGCGAAGATCATCGCGCCATCGCCGCCGCGCGCGTTCGCGGTCTCTACCAGATGGTTCAGCAACTGGTTGATCTCTGCGGCCATCACGCGTGTGTCGTCGCGACTGTAGGTCCCCTGCGCACCCTGGAGCGCGAGCTCGCGTGCACGCTGAAGGACGTTCACCGCCTCCTGCATGTACCCTTCGCTCTCCCGGTGACGCAACTGTGCGGTTTCGATGTTGTTGGAGTACCGGTTGAGTCGCGTCAGATAGCTGTCGTGGCGGGTCGCCTTCGCCGCGGCGGCAGGATCCGCACGCAGCTCGTGCAGCCGCGACTGACTCGCTATCTGGTTCTGCACGCGAAGGAGCTCTGCCTCGCGACGGCGGGCGTGGTACTGCATGTCGTCATTCGGTAGATTCGTGCTTATGCGCTGCATCTACTACACTCCCATCCGGTTGATTATCGTGTCGAGCATCCGGTCGACTTCCGATATGAAGCGCGCTGCGGCCGCGTAGCCGTGCTGGAACTTGATCATCTGCGCGATCTCTTCGTCTATGTTGACGCCGCTGATACTCGCGCGCGTATCGGTGAGGTCTTTCATGATCGCATTCTGGGTCGCGAGCGAAATTTCGGCCTCGCTCCCTTTGAGCGCGACGGTAGCGACCGTATCCGCGAAATAGTCGTCGAAGCTGTAGATCTGCCCGACCATGACCGGCTGGTTGCGGATCGACGCGATCCGAAGCGCGGCCGAGCCGTCACCGGGATTCCCCGGACGGCCCGCATCGCCAAGACTGGCCGCGATCGCGGCCGGCTGACGAACCAGATCGGGGTTCACGCCGATCCAGCCCGAAGGGTGCGCGAGGGGAGCGACCGCAAACTCCAGGTCACCACCGCGAAGCAGGTTTACCGCGTCGGGCTGATCCCAGCTGAACGCATTGTCGGGTCCCGAGCCCTGAAGGATCCCGGCGTAACCGACCAGAAACTGACCGGTATCCTCGACGTAGCGGATCACGAAGTCGGGGTTCTCGGGGATCTCGGCCGGCGCTGCTTTGAGCGTCAGGCGCCCGTTCCCGTCGATTCGTGCGACGACCTCGCTCGCGGAGAAGTTGATCCGGTTCACGACGTCGGCGACCGTATCGGTCGCCGAGTAGTCGATCGTCACGATCCCGCGCGGCCCCGACAGCGTCATCGTACCGGCAAGACCTATCTGTTGCTGCGGGTCGAGCCTGTTGGTCCCCGTGATCCGGAAGATGTAGCTCGAGTCGAACTGCCCGTCGCCGTTGCGATCGTAGTTCCCGAGCGCGTTCGCGACGAACGGATACTCGACGAAGAAGTCGCGGCCGCTGCTGCCGTCGAGTCCGTACCCGCTCCGGTGAACTTCGTTCACCAGGTCGACGAAGTTCACGGCCATATTGTCGAGTCCCTGGATCTCTTCCCTGATGTCGACGTCGCGTAGCTCGACAAGCGCGGCGAGCTCTCCCGATGCGAACCGGGCCGTCTCTCCGCCCTGCGCCCAGCTCACGCGAGAGAAGCCTTCGTTTGCGGGGTCACGCGCGGTCGCAAGCGCGATCGCGACGCCACCCTGCACCAGCTGATGCCCGCCGGTATGGACGTTGAACTCATCTGGGTCGCTCGTGTTGATCGTCACGTCGATGAGGCGCGAGAGCTCTTCTACGCGCAGATCGCGCTGATCGCGCCAGTCGTTCGGGTTGTCGCCGGCGGCCTCCACCTTGACGATCTCGCGGTTGAGTGCCGCGATCTCACGGGTCAGCACGTTGACCTGAGCCACGGTGGTCTTGATCTCGTCTTCGAGCATCGAGCGGATCTGCTCCAGACTCTGGTAGCGCAGCTGAATCGCCTCCACCAGCCCCTGCCCGCGGGAGAGTACCTGCTGGCGCGCCGAAATCTGCTCTGGAAAGAGACTCAGCTCCTGCCACGAATCCCAGAAGCGGTCCATCAGCGTGCGCACCGACACGTCGGTCGGCTCGTTGTAGACCTGCTCGAGCATCCGGATGTAGTCGTTGCGGCTCTCCCAGTACCCCTGGTCGCTCGACTGAGATACGATTCGTCCTTCGAGCAGCATGTCGCGGATCCGTTCGATGCGGACGATGTCGACGCCCTGTCCGATCTGTCCCGGCGTGTTCGCCCGGTTGAGCTGCGGCCGGTAGAGAGGATCGGTCGGCGCAAAGGAGACGCGCTGCCGGCTGTACCCTTCGACCGACGCGTTGCCCAAGTTGTGCCCGACCGTCTGAAGCCCGCGACTGTGCGCAAAAAGGCTTCGCTTGCCCAGTTCGATTCCAGAAAACGTGGATTGCATAGCCTCTCCTACAGGTGCCGGTCAACGACGAGCGCGCTCGAGTCAGCCGGCGATCGCCTCCCGCACCGCGAATAGATCGTACCCTTCTGATCGGGGAACACCTCGTGCAGGAGCGCGTTGGTAGTGCGTACGTGGCCGCTTACGTACGCGTCGAGCTGCTCGGTCCTGCCTTTTGCACCGAGCGTCGCGACCTGGAGCGCGCGCGTGCACGCAAGGAGCTCGGCGCGTTCGCCTTCGGGAGCCTTCGCGATCAGCTCCCCGATCCCGGCTTCGACGGCAACCCCGAACCGGGCACACGCGTCGGCGAACACGACGACGCGCTCCTGCTCGACCGCGGCGATCTCCTGACTCGCTGCCTCAAGCAACCGTATCAGCCGCTCGAGCGACGCCCAGTCGCGCTCGAGGATCGCGCCCTGCAGCGCGCCCTGAGCGTCGGCAAACGAGGCAATCTGTTCGGTTTCGAGCGCGATCAGCGCCTTGAGTCGATCCAACGACATTGTACCCCCGGTCTCTCTCCTTCAGTATCGGAGCATTTCGCTGTGCGATAAAGCCGATGCCTGCTATAGTCGGCAATGGAGGTTGGTGTGACTCTCGATGGACAGCACTACGACGTCGTCGTCATTGGCGGCGGAGTGGCCGGGCTCGCCGCGGCTCAGTTCACGGCGCTTGCGGAGCTTAGAACGGTCGTTCTTGAGGGGACCGGTGTCGGCGGACAGTGCCTGCACATCGGCGCGCTCGAGAACTACCCCGGCGTAGACCCGCCGCCGAACGGCCTCGATTTTGCACAGACGCTCCAGTCGCAGGCCGAACGCTTTGGCGCGCGTGTGGTAGCGTCACAGGCGCTGCGAATCGACAAGGATGAGACGTTTCGCGTGGAAACGACCGATGGGCGGATCGACTCGCTCGTTGTGATCCTGGCAACCGGGGCGATCCACCGCACGCTCGGCGTACCCGGAGAGTCAGAGCTCGCCGGACGCGGCGTATCGTACTGTGCCACCTGCGACGGCCCGTTCTTCCGCGACCGCCCCGTGATCGTCGTCGGCGGCGGTGATTCGGCGTGCGACGAAGCGCTGTTTCTGGCCGGGCTGACCGACCGCGTCACGATCATCCATCGCGGTCCTCGGTTGAGCGCGCAGCGTGGTCTGGCCGCACGCGTACTCGCGCATCCGTCGATCGACGTCAGGTTCAACGCGACCGTCCGGCGGATCGACGGTGCTGCAAGCCGGTACGGGTTCGATACCGTCAGCGGTGTCGTGGTCGACATCGATGGATCCTCGCAGACGATCGCAGCCGACGCGATCTTCGTGTTCATCGGTTCGACGCCTCGAACCGACCTGGTTCCCACGCTCCCGAAAGACGAAGAAGGTCGGATCATCACCGACGAACACATGGAGACGTCGATTCCCGGGCTGTTTGCGGTAGGAGAGGTACGCCGGACACCGTGGCGGCAGCTCGTGGTCGCCGCGGCCGAAGGCGCGGTCGCCGCCAACCGCGCGGCGTGGCGAATCGAAACCGATCAACTCGGATTTGCCGACGACCGGCCGACCGGTATACTCTCACCTTGTGACTGTTCGTAACCGGTCTTTCGCCCTGGTCGCGGCGCTTCTCGTGGTCGTCGGTGTTGAGGGCCGCGCGCTATCGTTCTGGGACGACACCCCCGACGATATCCTCATCGAGCAGCTGCTCGATGAGATGACACGCGAAGAGCTCCTTGGACAGACGTTGATGCTCGGCTGGGCCGGAGAAGACCCGAGCGCGGAGATCATGCGCTGGTTGCGCACGACCAATATAGGAGGTGCGAAGGTTTTCGGATGGAACGGCCTGAACCTGGTTCGGCTCGCGTCGGCGATCGCTACGATGCAGCGCACCGCATCCGAGCATCGACTGCGCATTCCGATCCTGACGGCTACCGATCAGGAGGGTGGATGGGTACGCCACGTCAAGGGTAGCGGCGATCTGGTCACATCGGTGACGCCCGGCAACATGGCGATCGGCGCGTCGGGCCTCCCGACCGATGCGTTCTGGAGCGCGTACTACATTGGGATGGAGCTGCGCGCGCTCGGCATCAACATGAACCTTGCGCCGACGGTCGACGTCTACATCAACCCGGAAGCGCATGTGATCGGCCCGCGCGCATTCTCAAGCGATGCGGTGCAGACCGGCATCCTGGGCACCGCGTTTTTCCACGGGCTGGAACGTACACGCGTGATCGCTACCGCGAAACACTTTCCCGGACACGGAAACGCATCGGGGGACTCGCACGGTATGCTGCCCGTCCTTGGAGACACGATCGAAGAGCTCCACGCGCGCGACCTGGTGCCATACCGGATGCTGATCAACGAAGGGGTCCCGGCGGTGCTGTCGGGCCATCTGAACTTCCCGGATATCAGCGGCGACGCGCGACCGGCTTCGTTGTCGGCGTTCTTCAAGCAACAGCTGTTGCGCGAAGATATGGGCTTTCGGGGACTGATCGTCACCGATGACCTCTACATGGAGGGAGCATGGGTCTACGGCGCTCGCGAGCGGTGGGGAATCGAGCAGATCGTCATCGAAGCGCTCCGCGCGGGTAACGACATGGTTATGCTTTCGCGAACGCCGGACCCCGGCGGATCGGTCTGGCGCGCGATGCTCGGAGAGTACGACCGCGACCCGGTCTTTCGCGAGCGGATCCGCGACGCGGCCAGGAACGTCCTTGCGATCAAGATGCGCTACCTGAAGCCCGACGACCGCGTCCCGCTCGAACCCGACACCGAATCGATCCGGTCGTACGTCGCGAGCAGTGACGGCGCGGCGTTCTTCCGAGACCAGGCCGCACGAAGCGTCACGATCGTCGCAGACGCTCGCCTTCCGGTAGATCCACGCTCGGCCGGACGAACGCTGCTCGTCGGGAAGGACCGCGACTTCCTGGCGATCGGAAGAGAGTTCTTCCCTGGTGCCGATACGTTGCGGATCGAGTCCCCGCGATTCGACGCCGCGACGGCCGCCGACCGCGCGCGGTTTCGCGCCGCGCTGTCGCGCTTTGACACGGTGATCTTCTGTCTGTCGGACCCGAACACCATGCAGGTGCTGCGTGAAGCCGAAACCTTCGACGTCAATCTGGTCGTGCTGTCGATACTGACCCCGGTCTACCTGTTCGAGCTTCCGTGGATCGATAGCGCGGTGGCCGTTTACGGGTGGGGTGTCGAGTCGTTTCGAGCCGGATTCTCCGCGATGACCGGACGGATCGACGCCAACGGCAGGTTCCCGATCGCGGCGCCGAGGCGATAGATCCGATGCGCTGGTCGCTCGTCGATGCGGATCGACTCGATCCGTTGATCCGTTTTCTTGGCCCGCGAGAGGCTGGTTGCGTCGCGTTCACCAGACGGCTGATCGACCGGGGACGAATCATCGTGCCTCCGCGGAGGCGGTACCGGATTCTGGTTCGACTCGCCGGCGACCGGATTACCGGCGCCATCCTGCAGGACACGAGCGGGCTCTACTACCCGGTGATCGACCCGGCCTGCCCTGGTATCGAGCCCGACGCGATCCGGCTGCTCGAACGGGGCTCAAAGCGGCTCTACTCGATCATGGGCATCGGCGACGACGTGCTCGCGCTTGAAACGGCATTCGAGCGCCCGGTCAAGCAGACGGTCGACTACCACTTGATGGTGCAGTCGCAACCCGCGATCGATACCCGGTCTGCGCGGCTTCCGCGCGGCCTGGCGATCCACACGGCAACCGTTGACGACGCCGACCGACTCTTCGGTATTCAGAAGAAGTACGAACTCGAGGAGGTGCTCCTGCCGGGGAGTATCTTCCGGGATGACGCGTGCATGCATCACCTGGTCGAGACGCTTCGGCGTGAAGTGACGCTGTACGCGACGCTCGACGGAATCGCGATCGCCAAGGTCGGAACCAACGCACGGGGGATCTTCTTTGACCAGGTAGGCGGAGTCTTCACCGAACCACACCTGCGCGGCCGAGGAATAGCGACGCTGTTGATGGAGCGTCTGCTCGAAACCATTGCAGCAGACAGAAAATCGGGTACACTGTTTGTGAAGAAGGAGAACGGAGCTGCGCTACGCATGTACTCCAATCTCGGATTTCGACTCGAGAACGAGTTCCGCATTTCGTACTACGGATAGGATATGATGCGCAAGAGCAGAAAGCAGGTCTACTCGATACTGATGGTTACAACCGAGATCATGCCGATCGCGAAGTCCGGAGGCATGGCCGACGCAGTGTCGGCGCTCGCGCAGGAGCTCGATCGCGAAGGGCACGACGTCCGGATCCTGATGCCGCGGTACCGGTCGATCGAGCGCGAACGCCTCTACCGCTATCCGACGCCGTACACGGTCCGGGTCGGGCAATCGGTGTACACAACCGCGCTGTTCGAAGGTCGCCTGGGAGACTCTTCGGTGGTCGTATACTACCTGGACTACGAGGATCTCTACGCGCGCGAGGGTATCTACGGGACGGGAAGCGATGGATACCCGGACAATCTGCGTCGATTCAGCGTGCTCTCGCACGCGGCGGTTCAGCTTGGCGGCTTCATCGGCTGGCACCCTCACGTGATCCAGTCTCACGACTGGCCGACCGCGCTCGTCCCGCTCGCCGCGACGCGAACCACCCGACGGTCCGAGCAGCGTCCGGCGACAGTACTGACCATTCACAACGTCGGGTACCAGGGAAGCTTCGCTGTGGCGGAGTTTCCTCAGACCGGATTCGGGTGGGCCGATCTGACCGACAGCGGTCTGCTCCACCACGATGAGATCAACCTGTTGCGCTGCGGGATCATCTCGAGTGACATGATAACGACCGTATCGCCGCGGTACGCCGAAGAGATCCAGACGCCGCGCAAGGGCTTCCTGCTCGACCGGGAACTCTCATCGCGCAGGGGATCGCTCGTCGGGATTCTCAACGGCGTCGACTACGCGGTCTGGAATCCGGAACGCGACCCGTTCCTCGACGTCAAGTACACGACCGAGACGGTCGCGCTCAAGTCGCGAATCAAGAAGAAACTCCAGGAAGAGCTCGATCTGCCGGTCGATGAGCGAGTACCCATGATCGGGATGATCAGCCGGCTGGTCGAACAGAAAGGGTGGGATGAGATGATCACCCCTGGATTCGGCGCGCTCGCCGATATCCTCGGAGGCACGAACGCACAGGTGGTCGTGCTCGGCAGCGGCGAACCGCGCTACGAGTACTACCTGCGGCAACTCGCGCAGCGGTACGACAACCTGGCCGCGGTGATCGGATTCGACGAACGGCTCGCGCACGTGATCGAGGCAGCGTCCGACTTCATCCTGATGCCGTCGCGCTACGAGCCATGCGGGTTGAACCAGCTGTATTCGATGCGCTACGGAACGCTGCCAATCGCGACCCGAACGGGCGGATTCGTCGACACGATCGAGCAGGCGGGGCCCCGAGGCGGGACCGGTTTCTTCATCGATGAGCCTTCGCCGGTATCCATTACCGCGACGGTACGCGACGCGCTGAAGATGTGGCACGGCGAGCGAAACCGGATCGAAGCGATGCAGCGCGCGGCTATGAAGGAACGATTCAGCTGGGAGTCGGCAGCCGCCGCGTACGTCGACGTGTTCGAACGCGCAATCGAAATCGCGCGCAGCAGCGGCCGCGCCGCCGGTTAGCGTTCACGGCGTTCTCTTGCAGTCACGGCGCGCCGAAGGCGTTGTTCGCGCCGCTCGAGGTCGCCCGACGGGGTGAGTCGATCTGTCAATCGCCGCGCTGCCACGACAAGCTCGAGCGCACGCGCCGGATCGCGGCAATCGTGCTCAAGAAGCTTCGCGTACTCGCTGACAAGATGCACGCACCACGCAGAACTCCCGGCGGCGCGCCACACGTCGGCGAGCACCGCTTCGGCCAGATCGGAATGACCGGTTCGCCGATGGTGGCGTGCCACCAGGTACGCCGCGGCGTAGCGGTCTTCGGCGCCGATGCTCGTGGACGAGCGATCGATGACCGACTGCAGCAGACCGGCTCCCCTTGGATCGCCGGCAGCCAGGAGCCACCGCCCGAGCTGGTATGAGTCGTACCGCCGCGCAGCGGTCGCCGGGCCGTCGGTTTCGCTGTCGGGCGTCGCGACGGCCGCAAGGATCTCCTCGACCGTGACAAACAGGTGCGCGAGCGATACGATATCGCGCCGGTGGTGCTCGACGACCGGCTCGAGCGCGCCTGCGTCGCGCTTTTTGAGGTACTCGAAGTAGCGGTCAGGAATCTCAATGCCCGGTACATCTCCATCGCGTGGACAACCGAGCACGCCGGACTCCACGGTAGACAGCGAACAATCGGGCAGGATCCGACGCCATAGTCGTCGGGCCCAGTAGAGCAGGTCGATGTGCGTCGGCGACGGAGGAGCGATCGCATTCATCACGCAACGAGTCTCTATCAGCCTCGCGTCGAACGCCTTGCCGTTGTAGCTCACCCACACGGTAGAGCGACCGATCCGGTCCAGAACAAGCTCCAAGTAATCGTGCTCTCCCGGGAAGTCGGCAAGCAGATACTGGACTACCTCTATTCGGCCGGCGGTTACGCGTCCGACCCCGACCAGGAACACCAGGGTCCCGGCGCCGCCCGACAATCCGGTCGTTTCGCAGTCGATGAAGCTCAGATCTGCCGCGCGAACCTCCCTCCCGATCAGGTGGCTGTAGAACGCATCGGTCCGCCACCGACGCGACCACCCGGGGATCGATTCGTCGGACCGGATCTCGTACACGTGCGGAGCGACGATGCGCCACGAATCGGGAACAGCAGCGGAACGATCGTCGGGGGTCGACGATCCACGGGCGCCCGACCGACCGGTCGCACGCGGCTGCTCGCGCACGCTCTTCAGCCGCTTGAGTCTTCGATACAGGTCATCGCCCACGCGTCAACCATCCGTCGAGCAGTTGCAGCACGGCGGCCTTCGGGCTTTCGTCTATCTCCTCTTCGGGGTCGCGCGGACCAACGCACGACGGGCAGCCCTCCGCGCACGTACACTGGCGCGTCAGATCGAGGCACGCCGAAAGGATCGGATCGATCCGCGTCGCGAACGACTCGCTGAGCCCCGTGCCCCCCGGGTACGAGTCGTACACGTAGAGCGCCGGGCAACCGAAGTGCGGATCGCGCAGCCGCTCGGCGACCCCGATATCGCCTGGATCGCAGAGCAGGAATACCGGGGCCACGTTCTTGATCAGAGAACCGATCCGCGCGATCGCGGGTCCAAGAACCGACGGGTCAAGATCGCGGGCCACCGCTCCGGCGTCGGTGTCGTCGCCGAAGACCAGAATAGCGCTGCGGGTGTGCATCTGCTCCTCGGGCACGTTCACGTCGCCGTACCCGATGTTTTCGTGCGTCTCATAGCGCAGTTTCTTGAACTTGGAGACCTGCGAGCGAACGAGCACGTCGCCGATCACCAGGTCACAGCCGCTCATACGCTCGCGCTGATCCTCGTTGAGCACCTTGATATCGCGCTTGACGAGCGCGTCGGTGAAATAGTTCGCGTCGGTTTCGATCACGGTGCAGCGTCGGTTCTCCAGGTCAAGATCGGTCACGATGAACTGTCGACCACGGTGGATGTAGATCGCGTTGTCGAAGATCATCTCCTTCGCCGACGGGCGGTCCATCTCGCCGATCACATCGTGGCGGCCTGCGGTCGAATCCACGATCACGACGTTGTCCGATGCGGCGCTGCGCAGCGACACGCCTTCGGCCGGATAGGAGCGATCGGTCCAGTAGTACGACCCGGACGTGTTGCGCACGACTCCCGACTCCTCGAGGTAGTCGAGCGCGTCGATCGACGACTCTGGAAAGGGATCGCATTCGCGGAACGGCAGCTCAAAGACAGCGCATTTGAGATGATCGCAGAGGATATACGGGTTGTCGGCGTCCACGAAACCACTCTCAGGCGCGCGCCCGAGGAAGTACTCGGGATGCTTGACCATGAACTGGTCGAGCGGCGCCGCGCTCGCGACGACGATCGCAAGGCTCACGGTGTTACGACGGCCGGCCCGCCCGGCCTGCTGCCACGCCGATGCGATCGAACCCGGGTAGCCGCCGAGCACCGCTGCGTCGAGGCCACCGATGTCTATGCCGAGCTCGAGCGCATTCGTCGAAACGACCCCGTGAATGCTCCCGTCGCGAAGCCCGCGTTCGATGCTGCGCCGCTCGCTCGGCAGGTAGCCGCCGCGGTACGCTTCGACGCGGATACGCTCGTTATCGTTGTAGTGGTTCGCAAGGCTCCGGTTGATGTACCCGGCGATCAGCTCGGTGCGTACACGCGATCGACTGAACACGATCGTCTTGATTCCCGAACGCAACAGCCGCAGCGCAAGGCGCCGGCTCTCGCGAACGACGCCGCGGCGAATACCCTGGACCCGGTCGACCAGCGGAGGGTTGTACAGGATCAAGTGCTTCTCACCCGACGGCGATCCGTTGCGGTCGATCAGGAGCATCTTCCGCTCCACAATGCGCTCGGCGAGTTCCGCGGGATTACCGATCGTTGCCGAACAGCAGACGAAGGTCGGGTCGGTCCCGTAGAAGCGTGCGATTCGCCGTAGCCGACGCACGACGTTCGCCATGTGCGACCCGAACACGCCGCGGTACGTGTGAATCTCGTCTATCACGACGAACTCGAGCTGCTTCAGAAACTTGATCCACTTCGGATGGTTCGGCAGGATCCCGGTGTGCAGCATGTCGGGGTTCGTGATGATGATCTGGCCGGTCTCGCGCGCCGACGCGCGCAGCGACGGGGCGGTATCGCCGTCGTAGGTCACGACCTTAACCGCGAGCTCACCGGCGATCGCCGCTTCGTTGAGCTCCGCCTGCTGATCCTGGCTGAGCGCCTTGGTAGGGAAGACGTAGAGCGCGCGTGCAGACGGTTGTTCTATGAGCCGTTGGAGCACCGGGAGGTTGTAACAGAGAGTCTTGCCCGACGCGGTCGGCGTCACGACGACGAAGCTCGTCCTTTCACGCGCGGCGCGATACGACGCGCACTGGTGCGAGTAGAGCCGGTCGACCCCGCGCCGCTCGAGCGCGTCGCGCAGCGGTCCGGCCAGATCGGCCGGCAGCGGGCAATACTCGCCGTCACGCGCGGGGATACGCTCCCAGCGGGTTACGCACGCCATGAACTGTTCGTCGTGGCGAAGTTCGTCTATCGCTGCTTGCAGGCTCTGCATCTGCCCTGATCATACTACCACGCGAGATTCGCGGAAAGCTCATCGAGTCCGTATTGACCGCGAGAGGCGGCGGGCGTAGACTCACAGCGATGCCACGATCACGCGTCCTGACAATCGTACTTGGCGGCGGCAAGGGCACCCGGCTCTATCCGCTGACGATGAACCGAGCCAAGCCGGCAGTACCGTTCGCCGCCAAGTTCAGGCTCGTCGACATTCCGCTGTCCAACAGCATCAACGCCGGCTTCAAGAAGATCTACGTACTGACCCAGTTCAACTCGGCATCGCTGCATCTGCACATCGCGAACACGTACATCTTCGACGCGTTCACGAAGGGGTTCGTCGAGATACTGGCTGCCCAGCAGACCTTTGACCATACCGGCTGGTACGAGGGAACGGGCGACGCGGTACGCAAGAACTTTGTCCATTTTCGCACGCAGGATCCCGAGTACTACCTGATCCTGTCGGGCGATCAGTTGTACAGGATGGACCTCGAGGCGTTCTTTCGCGAGCACGTCGAGAGCGGTCGGGAGGTGTCGCTCGCGGCGACCACAGTCACCCGCGAACAGGCAACGGCGCTCGGGATCCTCACTGCGACCGCGACGGGCGACATCGTGGAGTTCAACGAGAAGCCACCGATCACCGAGGACATCTCCCGGATGCGCACTCCCGCGCAACTGCACCCAGACGACGCTCAGAGGCACGACGGGCGCGATTATCTCGCGTCGATGGGAATCTACTGCTTCAACGCGGCAGCGCTCGAACGGGCGCTCGACAACGAAATGGCCGACTTCGGCAAGGAGATCATCCCGGCGCTGATCCGCGAGACAACGGCGCACGCGTACGTCTACTCGGGGTTCTGGGAAGACATCGGTACGATCAAGAACTTCTACGAGACGAATCTCAACCTGGCGAGCAACAACCCGGAGTTCGACTTCTACGCCGAAAACGCCCCGATCTATACCCGACGACGCGATCTTCCGCCGAGCAAGTTCATCTCGTGTACGATAACCGAATCGATTGTCGCAGACGGCTGCATCATCAACGACGCAACGATCGCGCACTCGGTCGTCGGGATCCGGACCAGAATCGAGGCGGGATCGACGCTCGACGGTGTCATCTGCATGGGCGCTGACTACTACGAGACCGATGCGCAGCGATCCGACAATCGCGCACGCGGCGTGCCAAACCTGGGCATCGGCTTCGACACCCGCGTCGAACGCGCGATCATAGACAAGGATTCACGGATCGGCGATGGATGCCGGATCGGCGTTGACCGGCGACCCGATGACGGAAACTACGGCTTGTACTTCGTTCGCGACGGCATAATCGTGATCCCCAAGACCTCGGAAATCCCGGCAGGGACCGTCATATAGCGCACGGGTCGTCTGTAGGCTCGCCCCCGAGCAGCTGCTCGAGAACCCGCCGGTCCGACGGTGCAAGATCCATCGACAGAGCCCTGGAGAGCGGGACTTCGATCAGCGCGTCGTGCTCGAGAAGACGGACATCGGCCGGGTCGATCGCGGCAGCAAGAGCGTACAGATCGAACGTCTGCCCGGCGTGCACGAAACGGGTGGTGGCGACCACTTCGCCAACGGTTGACTCCACGCCGAGCTCTTCGGACAGCTCCCGACGCAACGCGCCCTCGATCGTCTCGCCGGGCTCGACCTTGCCTCCGGGAAGCTCCCAACACCCACCAAGATCGCCGCCCGGTCTGCGTTTGACCAGCAGAACGCCCCGCCCGGTCGTGATCAGCGCGGCTGTACTGACCGGCACGATCAGAGGAAGATCACGCGCGGCAGCAGCAGGTGAAGCAGCGCAATAAGGAGTCCGAGCATTGCGAAGTTTGACGCGTTGCCGATCAGGAGCCGTTCGAGCACCGCGGTGGTGTCC
>SKVA01000066.1 GCA_007129695.1 Spirochaetaceae bacterium
AGATGTGCCAGAAACCGGCGAAGAAGAGATAGGGCATCCGGTAGTACCCGATCTGCGAAAACCACTGACGAAGCGCGGGGTCACGGATGACCGCGCACGCGCGCTCACGGTAGCGAAAGGTCGACCACTTCTTGAGCCGGGGCAGCCACGGCGCGAGCCGTGCGCCGTAGCGCGCGGTGTTTCGCGCCCCGCCCCGGATCAGGAGCGGAAACTCCCACGGATCGTAGTTCGCCGACAGGAAGCGCGACACCTCCTTGACCTCCCTGAACAGCGGAGCGATTCCGGGCTCGTCTGGAAAAGCGGTGCGCAGCTCGTGCTCGACCTGTTCGGGTGAATCGACGAAGAAGTCGAAGTCGGAGGAGACCATTCGGTAGCGCGCCTTGATGAAGTCGTCGGGGCCTACCCCCAGAAGGTCGCGCAGAACCGGGAAGACCACCCCCATGCTTTCGAACGATTGATCGCCACCGTCGAAGTAGAACCCTCCGCGCGTGAATCCCGACATGTTGCCACCCGCGTGGTGATTCTGCTCGAGCATCAGAACGCGGTGACCCGCGCGCGCCAAGTAGTTCGCGGTGACCTGGCCCGCCATTCCGGCACCGATGACCGCAACGTCGTAGTGCATGACAGCTCCTTAAGGCTGCCATTCTCTCCGATCGCGTCGCAGTGTCAACGACCCAAACGCGAGATCACGTCAATCGTTCGTACTTGGTGACCTTGCCTGTCCCCTCGCTGAGCCACTCGACCAGGTAGATCGATCCGCCCTGATCGACGTGGAGGTCGTGCGGCGAGCTCACGCGGTCGAGCGGCCACTGCGACGCGGGCAGATTCGGCCAGCCTTCGCGCTTCCAGACGTCGGGCCAGTCGGCCAGGTGAGCGACCAGGCTGTCGTCGGCGTCCAGGATCGTCATCCGGCCGTAGAGGTCGGGGATGAACAGGAGGTCGCGCCACTGGACGGTCGTGCACGGGAAGCGCAACATACCTTCAACGGTCCCCGCGGCTTCGCCCTCCAGGGTGAAATACTGCAATCGCTCGTTCTTGCGGTCGGAGACCAGGATCCGCGGCTCGCCGCGGCGCGTGTCGAGCATGATCCCGTGCGGATTGTCGAGCTTACCCGGTTCGGATCCGCGACCGCCGAAGCTGTCGATGTAGTCGCCTTCGGGCGTGAATCGGTGCACCCACGACTGCCCGTATCCATCGGCAACGTAGATCGTTCCGTCGGGAGCAACGGCAGTCTCGGTAGGCACGAAGCGGCGCCCGTCGTCGTAGATGTCGGCACGCGGTGGAGCCGGTATCCGAAGCACCTCGTCCCCGTCGAGCGTCGTCTTCGCGACAAACCCGAGCGATGTCGCCGACAGATAGAGAAACTCGCCCCCGGATTCGACGCTCAGGTGCATCCCGTGCGCGCCGCCCGAGTACGCGTCGCCCCACGCCGACACGAAGGTACCGTCGGGCTCGAACACGAACGTGCTCGGCCGGCCGGTGTGATGGATGTAGATCCTCCCGCGCGCGTCCTCTACGACGCCGTGCGTCGTGCCAAACGTCATCCCTTCGGGCAGCCGCGCCCACTCGCGGTTCACCCGGTACCGGTACTCTCCCTCGCCGATCACGACCTCAGCCATCTCTCCCCCTCGCCTTCGCGCCTGCCTGCGCACGATTGTCTCTATACATGATACGAATTGTCATTGATATTGACCACGACCACGCGATAGCATCGATCGAGGGGGGCCACGGTGCAGAAGACGAATGCGATCAGGCTGCTCGAACGCGCCGGAGTCACCTTCCGAACGCACGAGTACGCGGTCGATGAGAATGCACTCGACGCGGTATCGGTCGCGCGCGCGGTCGGCTTCGACGCGGAACGCGTGTTCAAGACGCTCGTCGCGCGCGGCGACGACGGCGCGCCGCTCGTCCTCTGCATCCCCGGCAACCTCGAGCTCGACCTGGACAAGGCGGCGCGCGCTGCCGGCCTGCGGCGGGTCGCGCTCATCAGGCTCCGGGAGCTGCAACCGCTTACCGGCTACATCCACGGCGGCTGCTCTCCGTTCGCGATGAAGAAGCAGCTACCGACATGGGTCGATGAGTCGGCGCAGCTGTTCGATACAGTGCTCGTCAGCGGCGGCGCGCGCGGGCTTCAGGTCCGGATCGCACCCGACGCGCTGATCGCGATCACCGGCGCGTCGGTCGCGGATCTGACGCGCGGATAGCGTCAGCGCAGCCCCGTCCGGGTGTACTGGCAGTCGGGAGCCTCGTGCTCGGCAAGGAGCCGGACGAGCAGCTCGGCCAGGCGCGCCTCCAGATTGGGGTCATCGATCGGCCGCTGTTGACCCGGATCCGTGTCGGTATCGTAGATCGGGTTACCGTCGGGCGCGTTGTGGTGGCGCGTCCCCGGTACGGTCAGCCTCATTTGCGGCACATCGCCGGCCCGTGGCAGGAATCTCCCGAACTCCGCCGACGCAAGCTGCGCCGCGGGGATGAAGTCGCGGAACCCGCGCGGCATCAGCGTGTGGTGGTGGATCGTCGAGCCCGGCAGCGGCTGCCGACAGTACGTGTACCGACCGTCGGTCACATTGAGGTCCTTGCCGAAGTAACCGTAGAGTACCGCGTCGTGCAGTTCGTGCAGCTCGGGGACACCGCCGGCTTCGATCGATCGCAGGAGCGGAAGGAGCGAGCGTCCCGTGACCGCGTCGGGAACATCGACGTCGAAGGTTTCGAGCAGCGTCGGCATCAGATCGATCGTCTGCGTGAGCGCGGCGCACCTCCCCGGAGCGACTCCGGGGCGCGCTATCATCAGCGGGATGTGCGCGAGCTCGTTGTAGTCGAGCATGTAGTTCTTCGCCCAGTAGCCGTGCTCGCCCAGCAGATGTCCGTGGTCGGTGGTCAGGATCACCTGCGTGTCCTCCCAGAGTCCGAGCTCATCGAACCGGTCGAGCAGCTTGCCCAGCCAGTGGTCGGCCATCGACAGCGTTCCGGCGTACGATTTACGGATGTGCGCGACCGCCTCCTGGTCGTCGAGCTCCGGATCGAGCGGCGCGTAGTCGGGCCAGCTGTACAGGTAGCGATCCCAGTCGTCGTCGTAGA
Organism: Spirochaetaceae bacterium; assembly: GCA_007129695.1. GTDB lineage: Bacteria > Spirochaetota > Spirochaetia > DSM-27196 > SLST01 > SLST01. The sequence goes on from SKVA01000066.1 coordinate 3,079, forward strand.
GTTCGCGGTAGCGATCGGGGCAGTCGAACGGTTCGTGCGGGTCGAACACCTCCAAATGGAGGTGCCAGTTGTCGGCATCTGAGTTGAGGTCCAGGAACTCGATCGCGCGCTCGAAGCAGCGCGGCGTCGGGTACGACAGATCGTCCTGCGGGTCCATCATCGACCGGTTGCGCCAGTACGCGCCGCGCGTCGCTCCCTTGCCGCGCGTTTCGGGGATCGGAGGCAGATCGACGACCGGCCGCCACACGTCTCCTTCCTGCCCGCGCTCGAACTCCCACGAGTCGAACAGCGTGTGGTATCCCTCGCCGCCGGCGTGGAAGTAGTGGTAGTGATCGGTGATCATGTGGCTGCAGACGCGCTTGCCGTCGTCGACGTCGGGCGTGCGGTCGGCGCGCCGGGGACTTTCACCGCGAAGCAGCGGCGGCAGGCAGACGTCCCACGGCTCGATCGGACCCCAAGGCGTCTCCAGGAAGCAGTGCCGTCCGGTCATCATCTCCCGACGCGCGGGCATACACGGCAGCGACCCGGCGTAGTGGTTGTCAAAGACGACCGACCGCGCGGCCAGCCGGTCCAGATTCGGCGTCTTGAGCCAGCTCGGCCCGTAGCACGGCAGGTAGTGCCGGTTCAGCGAATCCATCACGATGAACAGCGACTTCATGGTTTGCGACTATACCACGGACCGGTCGGAGGCCTCAAAGCCGCGCTTGCGGCTGGGTACCAGCTGGGCGCCGGCGGCGCCCAGAACAGGAAGGTCAGAACGACGCGTCCAGAACCAGAATGTTCCGGATCCCGTCGACGGCTCCAATGCGGCCCAGGTACTCCAGATGGTAGCGCATCGAAAGCCCCGGTCGGATCGTGAGCGAGAACCCGGTGATGCCCGAGACTTCCCACGCTGCGACGGGGTCGTCGCCGGAACGTGCCACGTCGACCGATCCGGTCGCCCCGGCCTTCACGGAGAACCGGTCGCCGATCGGAACGCCGGCCTCGGCCAGGATCGCGTGCCCGGCGGTCCGATCCGAGTTGTAGCTGAAGAAGTAGCGGCCAAGGATGCTCGCACCGCCGATCGGAACGCGAGCGGCGACGGTGGGTATCACGAACCAGTAGCCGTTCGACGGGTAGAGCGAACCACGAACCGCGGCGTTCGCGTAGAACGTTTCGGTCTCGTAGTTCGCGTCGACAGCCCCGCCGTGCGCGAGCGTTCGATTGCCGTCTTCAGCGCTCGAACCAATCCCCAGCGCGTACCGGGCGATGACGTACGTATTGCCAAGGATGAAGATCGGTGCGACCGACACCGTCGTCTCCGATCTGGCCGGAGCGTCCTGCCGCTGGATCTTGAACTCCGCGCTCAACCAGTCGACAACCGGAAAGAGCAGCACCTGGTTGATGTCGATCGACACCGTCGCGTCGAAGTTCGCATCGATGCCTACGCTCGATATGTTCCTGATCCCGAGCTGCGCAAATGCACTCGTAATGGTGAGCGTCGCAAGCACCGCAATCCAGACGATCCGTCTCATTCCTTCCTCCTGCCGCGTAGGCGGTGACCGGTCGCCGTCGGGCCGGAGAACCCGACGCGAACCATCGTACCCCACCCGGTCTTCCGGAACAGCGCGCTGATGTACCCGCGCAGTCGGATGAGTCCAGCATACTGCCGATACCCCACGTTTTCCACAACCGCGAGCACGATAAACAGGAGTCGGTCTCGCCGGGAGAAGTAGCCGTGGCGGTACTCGGCCAGAAGCAGCGAAGACAGCGAAACGGCGACGCCCAGAGGGATCGTGGCGACCAGCACGACCGCGACGACCACCGGATCGAGCAAGCCGGCGATGAGGCCGGCAACCAGGAAGAGAATGCCCTGCAGCTCGAACCAGGGACCGAGCAGCTCGAAGAACGCGAAGTACGGAAAGCCGATCAGACCCATCGCGCCGTACCGCGGATTGCCGACCATCCGCCTGTGGTACGACATCGTGTCGATCAGGCCGCGTTGCCAGCGGTCGCGCTGATTCCGAAGAATCCGGTGCGTCGTCGGCACTTCGGTCCAGCAGTTCGCCCGGTACGCGTAGCCGATCGCGAATCGATCGCGTCGTTCGTAGAGCCGACGCGCGACGCGAACGACCAGCTCCATGTCCTCCGCGACTGTATCCTTTGTATAGTAGCCGCTTGCGGTGAGGTAGCCGTGCGCATCGACGACATCGCGCGTGCGGAACAGGCCGAACGCACCGGATATGATCATCAGCGCGTTCACGCGCGCCCACCCGGTTCTGCCCGCCATGAACGAACGTACGTACTCGAGCGACTGGAACAGCGCGAGCGGTTCACGCGGCAACCGGATATCGTCGAGGTGCCCGTGCGACACGGTGCACCCGTTGACCGGGAGGATGTTTCCCCCCACCGCGACCATCGGTCGTTCGCTGTCGAGCATCAGCTCGGCAAGACGGAGCAGCGAATCGCGTTCCAGGAGCGAGTCGGAGTCGATCGCCGCGAAGTATGGGTTGCGGGCCGCGTTTATCCCCGCGTTCAGCGAGTCGGCCTTGCCGCCGTTCTGCTTGTCGATCACGAGAAGCTCGGGGATACGCGGATTGCGGTAGAAACCGTGTACCGGCGCGGTGCCCAGATATCCGTGGACGAACACATCGGTCCGTTCGAGCTCGAACGCATCGATAAGCGCGTCGAGCGTGCGATCGGGCGATCCGTCGTTGACGACGATCACCTCGAAGGCGGGATACCGCAGATTGAGCAGCGACGTCACGCTTTCTACGATGGTTGCCTCCTCACGGAACGCCGGGACCAGGATGCTGATCGGCGGGAGCATCCCGTCGGCGAAGAGCATCGACAGCGGCTTGATCGCGGTGCGGCGTGACTGCCGTCTGACCTCCACGGCTGCAAGGCCGAGCAGCCCAAGATAGATCGCGTTGAGCGCGAACGCGTAGACGCCAAAACCTATCGTGAAGCGGTTGGCGTAGTCGGCAAACCACCCGGTCGGCATGCCCCCGCTCAGCAGGTGGTACCCGGCGAACACCGCAATCGGCACGACGACGGTCAGGCCCAGGATTCCCAGGATGAACCGCGGACGGACCGCTTCTGCAGAACGGTCGGAACGTCGACGGTCGATCGCGACGCGATCGATCTCCAGGCGGTCGAGCACGGAGTCGGACGCGTACTGCGCGAACTGCACGCGTGCCGCGTCCGATCGAAGCACCGCGTCCTTCAGCTCACCGACGACTCGCTGTTCGACCAAGGGATCATGATTGCGCGAAAGGAACGCGAGCACGCCGCTCACTCGCCCCGATTCGACGAGCAGACGGACGGTCAACGCGACGGTCTCATCGCGCCCCCGGATCAGCCGCTCCAGGAGATACTCGACCCGGTTGGCGAGTACCTCGAGCACCGCGTCGCGGCGCGCTCCCGGCGCCGAACGAATCGCCTCCGTCTCGAGCGTCCGGTACAACCGTGGATGGTCGTGAACCAGACGCGACAGCCCGACAAGCGCGCTCTTGCTGAGGTCCGGATCGTCGAGCGCACCGAGCAGTGTCGACAGGCCTCGCGAAGGATCGAGTCGTCCCATCGCCTCCAGTGTCAGGTTCACCGTCAACCGGTCATCGGAGGCAAGAAGGGCGTCCAGGTCTACCGAGTCGATGTAGGCGGCCAACAGCGCACGGACCGCGTCGGTCGCGTGCGGACCAGCTCCGGCAACCACCCGCAGGAGATACTCCTGCCCGACAGCGTCTCCACGGTCGGACGCGATCCGGATCAGCAGCGACTCGATCTCCGGTTCGGTCCGTGCGGAAAGGACGTCGAAGTAATCGTGAAGATCGGCTCCGAGTGTGGCCAACAGCCCGTAGACCCGCCGCTGGTACTCTTCATCGGAGCCCGCGAGCGTGTCGACGATTGCGGGTACGATCGCCGGTTCGCCGAGCGACACGAGCGCGTACGCCAGGTGAAGCCTGACCGATTGGGTTCGTTCGACCGCCAGCGCGCGCTCAAGCGGCACCAGCGCGGTCGACGGCGCCGCGCAACCGAGCCAGATCGCCGACTCTGCCCGTCGCGTGGGATCGCGGCTCTGAAGACCGGCGACCAGGCGGGGAAGCGTACGGGTGCGAGCGAGCGCGGCTTCGACGACCGCTCTGCGCGTCGCAGCGATCGTGACCGAGTCGGACAGCGCAAGATACTCGCTGAGAAACGCTACCGGATCCGAACTAACCGCGCGCTCGACCTCGTCCTGACGCGCCGTCGCGAACGCGACGCGCAGGAATCTCCTGATCCACGCGCTTCGTCGCGCGCGGCGCGCTGCACGAACTCGCGCAAACAGGATCGATGCAAGAATCGCCGCGTCGACCGCGAGCACGGCGCCAAGCGCGATCAGACCGATGCCCACTATGTCGACGCTCCGCGGAACGCGAGGTTCCGCAGCAGACCGGTTAACTCGGTGAGCGAGATCGGCTTGCGGAGAAAGTGCGTGATACCTACGAGCCCCGCCTTTTCGATAAGCTCTTCGCTCTTGCGGTGAGAAATCAGAACGAACGGGATGTCGCTGACGCGCGACGAGTGACGCAGCCGTTCGCGAACCTCGAAACCGTTCGCCTTGGGGAGCATCGCCTCGCAGACGATCACGTCGGGAGCAATCTGCGCGATCGCGGCCAGAGCCTCCTCACCGTCGTGCGCGGTCAGCACCGCGAAGCCTTTTGCCTCGAGCTGGCGCGTAAGTATCTCCAGGTACGGCGCATCGGGATCGATGATCAGGACGTTGGCGGAAGCGTCGATCCGCGATGCCCCTTCGGGATCCACCGAGCACACGGTGTTTGTACCGCTGCGACGCGCGTGCACGAGCCGCGCCTGCGCGATCCGATGGAGTGTCCAGTCGCCGCCGGCCGGGTCGTCGACCGCACCGGTCGCCGGGTCGTCGACCGCGACCACGCCGATCGATACAGTCACCTGTTCTACGAACATCGCCGATTCGGCAACGCTCTGGCGGATGCGCTCGGCGGCGGTGGTCGCGGCCGCGAGCGACGCATCGCGCATCACGTACGCGAAGACCGGACCCGACAGCTTGTAGAGCCGGTGCGACACGCCCGCCGGATCGGCGGCCTGGTGATTGCGCAGCAGGTACGACACCGCGTAGAGCGCGTCGTCGCCACCAACACGGCCGTAAGACGCGTTGATCCGCTGCAATCCGTCGACGCCGATCAGCAGCAGCGCGACCAACCGCGAACGATCGGCTTCGTACTCGGTCGAAACGGCCTGGAACGCCTGCTCGTCGGGCAGCCCGGTCACCTGATCCTGGCCGGGCACGGATCCGCCTGCTCGGCTGGTGCGCTCTCGTGCCGCCGGAGCGGGTCGATCGACGGCTCCAAACTCCCGGACGCGAGCCGCACGCTCGGCCCGAAGCGCGTTTGCCGCGCGCTGAAGCTTCAGTGGCACGGGCAATCCGACCGCGAGCGCGACGCGCGCGACAACGCTGTCGATCGCGAGCATCGCCTCAACGCTCAGCCACTTTCCCATCGACTCGTAGAGCGCGATCCACTCCGATCCGGGGTCGCGGGCGAACCGGTCACCGACGGACGTGTCGGCCGCGTACCCGTGCTCAAGGTCCGGCCGCGCGACCCCGGCCGCCCCGAACACGGAGTTGGCGGTCTCCGGACCGAGCAGCCCCGCGATTCGAAGGTAGAGACGATGAAAGGCCCACGCGATCGTCGGCTCGTCGCGATCGAACGTAAAGACCGATTCGATCAGTCGCCTGCCTCCCGACGCCGGGCGTCCGTGCGCGGGCCCGATGCGGGTAATCGGAAGCTCATCCCCGATCGCTGCGAACAGACTCCGCCGGTCGAGCATCGGAGTGAACAGATCGGTGTACGCGCGTACCGACTCGCGCCGGAGGATGGGCACGCTCGTCGTCCTGCCGTGACCGATCGAACCGAAGAGCGCGCCGGTGAAGAGCGTACCCGTCGTCGAGTCGTGGGCAAGGAGCGCACCGGGCACCCCGGAACCGGTCGGTGACACCAATGACAGCCGCGCCGTCGTAGCGGTCGCGCGCGATCGGTCCGCGTCTCCGAACGGTTCGATGGTCCAACCGCGCAGCAGCCCCTCGCCGGTCGCCGACGCAACCCAGTGGAGCCAGACCGCGCGGCTTCGGGTCAGCGACGTCAGATGGCGCAGACCGCTCAGGCACCCCGGAAGCGCGGACGCGATGACCGCAACAAGCTCGTCTCCCGGCTCGATCCGGTCGCGGATCGACGGCAGGTGCGTCTCTACATGCCAGTCGGGGCCCGGGTCGATCAGGAACACCGTGCGGTCGGCTCGCAGAAGGTATGTCGTCGTGTCGGGCAGCAACTCAACACCACGCGATGCGAACGATACCAGCTCCGTACCCGTCGGCGTATACACGCGCTACCCTCGTACGGAGAGCCGAACGACCGCACGCGCTCCGGGGGCGTTCGACAGCTCCAGAGCACCGCCGTGCTGCTTGGCAAGCGTCCGTTCGGGATAGCCGGATCCCGAGTCCGACGCGATGATCGTCATGTCGTTCTTGATCCGGTGGTACGCCTCGCGCAGCAGGATCTGTTTCTCTTCAAGCAGTTCGGCCGTCCGGCGCTCCGCACGCTTCTGGACCGAGATGCCCTTGTACGACGCGATCGACTCGGCGCGCTCGACGGAGTCAGGCTCGGTGTACGAAGAGAGGAAGAGGATCGGCTCGTCTTCGACGAGCAACAGGGGTCGGCCGACGTACGTCGAGGAGCGATCACCGCCCGGGCGATCGGTGGGTACCATGCATCATTTTCACCAGACGCTGCGACTATGGCAAGCGACCCGTGCGGCCCCGCTAATCGGCACGCGAACCGCGCGTCGGGCCGGCGGAGGTCGCAGAAACCGGTTGGGCATCGGCAGTCGCGATCGGCGTCGTTGCTGCAATCGCGGCAGTCGCCGCGACGGCCGATGCTCTCGTGGACGCGCCGGCGTCGGGCTGCCGGTGACGGTCCATGAGGTAGACGGCCTCGGCTATGTTGAGGCAGTGATCGCCGACGTGCTCCAGGTGACCGATGACGTCGATCGCGAGGAGCTCTTGCCGGACGTCGGCGCCCTTCTGGATCCGGCGTCGCGAATGCTTCTTGAGCACATTACGCCGCTTGTTGATCCTCTTCTCGGCGGCGACCGCCTGCTCGAACAGCTCGGGGCCGGCGGACTCGGTCAGCGCGCGCTCGATCATCCGGACGAAGTCGACAACCCGATCGTAGTAGTCGTCGAGCTCCTCGAGCGCCATCGCTTCGATCGCGTGCTTCTTTCGGTTCGCGCGTTCGGCGAGGAGCCCGATGTTGAACCCGCTGTCGGCGATGCTTTCGAGCTCGTCGATGATGCGCAGGAGCGACGTCGTCGCTTCTGCGGATCGGCGACTGAGCGTGTCTGTGGAGAAGGTCGCCAGCAGCGACGTCAGCTCGCGCTCCATCTGATCGGTGTACTCTTCGCGCAGACGTAGCCGCTCGATCTCCGATTCATCGGCGCGCTTCGGATCGCCGAGAAGCGTCCACGCGAGTTCGAGCACGTCGCGCGAGATGGAAGCCATCCGGATCGCCTCGTGTCGGATCTCGACCAGGTAGAGCTCGGGGCTGTCGTGCACATACTGCGTAGCAAGCGGCGCCGTGTACGTGTCGAACGATTCCAGATCCTCCCCGTGAACAAGCCGGGTCACGATCCGCGCGATCATCGGCACGAACCAGACGCACAGCAGAGTGTTCACTACGTTGAACAAGGAGTGAAACATCGCCAGATGCGTCGGGAGCGCCAGAGCCGACGCGTAGGGATCTCCCGGCACGATCCGGTCAACGATCGTGAGGAAGAACGGGAATGCGAAGAACATCCACGCAACGCCGAACACATTGAACAGCAGGTGCGCGCGTGCCGCGCGCGTGCCGTTACGCGACCCCCCGATCGCGGCGAGGTTCGCGGTGATGGTCGTGCCGATGTTCTCGCCCAGGATAACGGCCGCGGCGGTCGGATAGTCGATCCAGCCCGCGTACGCCATCGTCAGCGTGATCGCGACCGCGGCCGACGACGATTGGACCAGCACGGTCAACGCCCCGCCGAACAGCACGAAGATGACGACCGAAAGCGGTCCGCGACCGGTCAACCCCGCGAACCATTCCAGGACGCCCGGGTAGTCGCTCACGTCGGGCACCGCCGAACGCAGGAAGTTGAGCCCGAGAAACAGGATCCCGAAGCCGATCAGCGCCTCGCCCTCGTTCGTCCGGCGTAGCCGCTTGGAGAACAGGAGCACCGCCCCCAGTCCGATCGCGGGCAGAGCGGCGGCCGACACGTCGACCCGGAAGCCGAAAACGGCTACGATCCAGCCGGTCACGGTGGTGCCGATGTTCGCGCCCATGATCGCGCCGATCGCCTGGACCAGCGTCAGAAGCGACGCGTTCACGAAGCTGACGATCATCACCGTCGACGCCGACGACGACTGAACCAGCACGGTGAGGACGAACCCGGTCGCTACCGCCGCAAACCGGTTCGCGGTAATGAACTGGAGCACCGATCGCAGCCGATCGCCGGCGGCCCGCCGGATGGCTTCGCTCAGCACCTTCATCCCGTAGATGAACAGCCCGAGACTCCCGATGATGCGTATGAGTTGACCTACCATTGCTTCCTTGCCCGGGACTTGGCCGAATCCTACCACAAACGCGATCGATGCTCCACACCGGCAGGGCCGCGGTTCGTTGCGCGACGCGGTCCAATCCGGTAGCATTGGCGTATGCTGCTACCCCCCGACGCACCGGTCACCTCCGTCACGGTTGAAGACATCCGCTTCCACTTCGGGCACCTTGGATCGGGCTCCGACGCGAACAACCCGCAGGCCGATTACTCGAACCCCTACGTCACGATCCGCACCGATGCCGGCGACGGTGTCGGAATCGGCTTCACGCTCGGCCGCGGCAACGAGATGGTGTGCGCCGCGGTGCGCGAGCTCGCGCCGCTCGTCCAGGGAAAGCGCGTAGCCGAGCTCATCGGCGACTTCGCGACCACGTGGCGGACGCTTGCGAACCCGCTCCAGTCGCGATGGATAGCTCCAGGCGCGGGACCGTACCAGATGGCAGCGGGTGCGATCGCGAATGCGCTCTTCGACCTCTGGGCCAGGAGCGCCGGTTTACCACTGTGGCGCCTGCTGTGCGCGCTCGAACCGCGGCAGGTCGTCGACATGATCGATTTCAGGTACGTCGAGCACCTGCTGACGCGGGATGAAGCCCTGTCGATCCTCGAGCGCAATCACGATGGAGCGGAAGTCCGCGTAGGCGAGCTTGTGACGCACGGCTTGCCGTGCTACCACACGACGTGGATCGGCAGTACGCCGGAGTCGCTGATCGAAGAGATCACCAGGGTTCGCGACGAACGCGGCATATCGAGCTTCAAGCTCAAGGTCGGTGGCGATCTGGAGTTCGACCGGACGCGTCTCGCGCTCGTGCGCAGTCGCTTCGGCGATACGCTGCAGCTGTTCACCGACGCGAACCAGGTATGGAGCGTGCCGCAGGCGATCGACTGGATGACCCGACTGTCGGAGTACGGCGTCGCGTGGATCGAGGAACCAACGGCGCCGGATCTGATCGACGGCCACCGGCGCATCCGCGACGCGCTGTGCTCACGCGGCATCGACATCGTCACGGGTGAGAACTGCCCGAACTCGCACGTCGCAGGCCAGCTGATCGCCGGCGGCGCGGTCGACCGGTTCCAGATCGACGCGTGCCGCGTGATCGGCCCGGTGGAGAATATGCTGATCATGCTCATCGCCGCGAAGTACGGCGTGCCGATCTGCCCGCACGCCGGCGGAAGCGGTCTGGACGAACTTGTCCCTCACCTGGCCGCCTGGAACTACGCGTGCGCGACACCGACGCAGGAGCGGGTCATCGTCGAGCAGGTAGGCTTCTGCGCGTCGTACTTCACCGCACCGTCGGTGGTGCAGGACGGGCGCGTTCGGATGCCGACCGAGCCCGGGTACATCGTCGGGATGACCGACGATGCTCGCGCGCGCTACCGGGTGGATGACTCCCGCGCATGAGCGAGTCCGGCCGAACCGACGGAGCCGAACCGCGCGGTCGAAGGCTGTGGCGGACGGTCCGGCGCGGGGCGGTACGCACGGCAAAGGAGCTCGCGTGGTACACGGTGATGCTGGTCCGCAGAATCAGACGCGATCAGGCCCCGGTACGCGCGGCTGGGCTTGCGTTCGGCATCCTGCTCTGCTCGATCCCATGGATGCTCCTGCTGATTTCGGCGTCGGGTTTTTTCCTGTCGACCGCTGATTCGATGGAGTTCGTGCAGACGAACCTGGTACGCATGATCCCGATCCCGGGGTTCGAAGATCAGATCGGCGATGAAATCGATGCGCGACTGCGGGACGTCGTCGCCTACCGGCAGACCTCCGGCATCGTCGGCGTGCTCGGCGTCTTGTGGATATCCACCTTCCTCTTCGGGATGGCTCGCGATACGCTGAGCGCGGTGTTCCACGCGCGCGGACGCGGGCGCGGACGGGTACTGATCGGCAAACTCCGTGACCTGCGCGTGCTCGCGATCATGGGAGTACTCTTCGTGGTCTCGGTGTCGGCGGGCGCAGCGCTCTACGGGTTGCGCCGGTTGGTCCGGACGGTCGCCGACGGGTTCTTCGACATACCGTGGCTGCGTGGCGTAGGTCCGATCGTCACCGGTGTGCTACTGGTCTGGATCCTGTTTCTTGCGCTCTACCGGTTCCTCCCGATGCGCCGGCTCGAGTGGGATACGCTGGTGCTATCGGCGACCGTCGCGACCGCGGCGTGGGAGATCGCACGAGTCGCCTTCGGCGTCTATATCTCGGAGATCACGAACGTCACGCTCGTCTTCGGCGCGGTCGGTTTCTTCGCGGCTCTTGCGCTCTGGCTCTACTATCTGTGCATGGTGTTCGTCTGCGCGGCGATCGTCGGCCAGCTCTACCGCGAACGGCGCGGCAGGCACTGATGAACGACGCGCTGGAGCGCCTGCGCACGACGTTCGGATTCTCCGGGTTTCGCCCGCACCAGAAGGAGATCATCGGCGCGATCATGGACGATCGCGACGTCTTCGCGGCGCTGCCGACCGGCGGCGGCAAGTCGCTGTGCTACCAGCTCCCGGCGCTGCTGCGCGACGGGCTCACGGTTGTCGTGAGCCCACTGATAGCGCTCATGCACGACCAGGTCGAAGGCGCGCGCCAGTACGGCGTCCCGGCGGCGTGCGTGAACAGCTCGCTCGACGCACGAACCGTCTCGTCGGTCTACCACGACGTGAGCTCAGGGAGAATCCGCTTGCTCTACGCGTCACCCGAGCGCCTCAAGGTCGATTCGTTTCGGTCGGCGCTCCGCGAATGGGGCGTGTCGCTATTCGCGATCGACGAAGCGCACTGCATCTCCGAATGGGGGCACGAGTTCCGCCCCGATTACCGGCTCCTGGCGACGCTGCGTTCGGACTACCCGGGCACGCCGATCGCGGCGTTCACCGCGACCGCCACTCGCCGCGTCCAGGACGACATCGTCAAGACACTCGGCCTGCGCGCCCCGTTGATCGTGAGGGGAGACTTCGATCGCAGGGAGATCTTCTACCGGGTCGAGCGCAAGGAGAAGGTCGCGGACCAGATCCTGAGCTTCGTTCGGGAACATCGCGACCAGCCGGGGATCGTGTACCGGTCGACGCGCAAGGCGGTCGATCAGTGCGCTGCGTACCTGAACCACCGGGGAATCGCGGCGGCGGCGTATCACGCGGGGCTCTCCGACGTCGAGCGCGGCACGAATCAGGATCTGTTCGTCCGTGATGAGATCCAGGTCATCGTCGCGACGATCGCGTTCGGCATGGGAATCGACAAGTCGAATGTACGATGGGTCGTGCACGGCGATCTGCCGCGGAGCCTGGAGGCATACTATCAGGAAACCGGCCGCGCGGGGCGCGACGGCGTCACCGCACAGGCGTGCCTCTTCTATGGACCGCAGGACATCGCCGGTATCCGGTACCACATAGACCGGTTGCAGTCGGAGCAGGAGCGCGAACGCGCGACGACCCAGCTGCGCGAGATGCTCCGGTTCGCCGACTCGGGCCAGTGCCGGCGCGTCGGACTGCTGGCGCACTTCGACCAGCAGCACGGAGGTAACTGCGGTGCGTGCGACGTGTGCGCGGGAGACGTCGAACGAACCGATCGGACGACCGAGGCGCAGATGGCGATGTCGGCGGTTGTCCGGACGGGGCAACGCTTCGGCGCGCACCACATCGTCGACGTCGTGACCGGGTCGCTCACCGAGCGGGTTGAACGGCTCGGTCACAATCGGCTACCCACCTTCGGCGTGAGCTCGGTCCATCCGCGCGGATTCTGGCTCGACCTGATCGGCGATCTGGAGTCCGCGGGGCTGCTGCGGCGCGAAGGACCAAAGAGCGGGCTCACCGTGACCCCGGCCGGAAAGCTCGTGCTATTCGCTAAGGAGCGGTTCATGGCGGTAGACCGGCCTCCGCGCGTCGACGGCGGAAGGGCGGCCTCCGCGGGCGCGGCACGGCGCGCATCGACCGGCGACGAAGGCGACCCGATGCCGCTACGCCCAAGCCAGGAGGCGCTGTTCGAGCGTCTTCGCGAGCTGAGGAGGGACCTGGCGCGCGGCCAGGGCGTGCCGCCGTACGTGATCTTCAGCGACCGGACGCTGATCGCGATGGCGCGCATCCGGCCGACGACGCGGATGGCGCTGCTGCGCGTGCACGGGATCGGCGACGTGAAGGCCGAACGGTACGGCGATGCATTTCTGGAGACGATCGTACGGTTCGTACGCGGTGACGACCCCGGCGCCGATGACGCAGTGGTCGACGGCGACGGTTCCTGATAGGGTGTAGCGGGTGCCCGCATCACCGGGCGGGAGGTACGATGTACTGGAGCGGTCGGACACAGATGATGGACGGGTACCCGGTACCCGAGGCGCTCGAACGGATGGTAGAAATCGGCTTCACCGGCGCCGAGATCTGTATCGAGGACATCCGCTTTGGCGTGCGCGAGCGACTGCTCGATCCCGGCTACCTGGCGGAGATCGCGTCCGCTGCGCGGACGCTGGGGCTATCCGCGTGGAGCTACAGCTATCACGGCGACTATATCACGGACGACGAGGTACTCAGGCGGACGATCCGGACGATCGAACTCACCCGACGCGTCGACACCGACGTGTTCGTGTTTTCGGGGCGTCGCTTCGACAAGACGAAGGATGCCGATACGCAGTGGCGCGCGCTCGTCGAACGAACACGGCTCCTGGCCGACGCGGCCGAGGCGAATGACGTCCGGCTCGCGCTGGAGACCGAGCCCGGGTTCATCTGCGGAACAACCGCACAGCTTCTTCGGCTGATCGATGAAGTCGGTTCGCCGGCGCTGATGTGCAACATGGACATCGGCCACGCATTTCTGTGCGATCCCGACCCGGTTGCGGCGATTCGAGCGCTCGGACCGCTGATCGTCCACTGCCACATCGACGATATGCGTCGCGGCGTCCACGACCATCTGCTGCCCGGCGACGGGGAGATGGATCTGGCCGAGATCCTCGCGACGCTCGACCAGGTTGGGTTCGACGGTCCCGCGGCGCTCGATCTCTACGGCTACGACTACGAGTCGGTCGCGGAGCGCGCGCTCGACGAGCTGCGCCGGCTGCGAGACCGCCCCGACCGGGACTGAGTGCCAAAGCCGCGATAGCCCGACCCGCCGCCGCGGTTAGCGCCGCTGCTCGACGCGTGTTCGGGAGACCTGCCGCGGTGCGACCGGTTACCCGACTGCCCGGACCGCTGCGCGCCGCCGCTGCGTCGTTCGGCGTACGCGCGCGCGGCGTCGGCGACCGACTGCGCGTGGTAGCGGTGATCGGTGATCACCGGAACCGACTGCCCGATCGTGCGTTCGATCACGGCAAGGTGCTCGACTTCCGACTCGTCGCAGAACGACACCGCGATGCCGGTCTTTCCGGCGCGGGCGGTCCGGCCGATCCGGTGAACGTAGCTCTCGGGTTCGTTCGGCAGCTCGAAGTTGATGACGTGGTCGATATCGTCGACGTCGATGCCGCGCGACGCGATGTCGGTCGCGACGAGCACCTGGATGTCGCCGCTGTGGAACCCGGCGAGCGCGCGCACGCGCGCGTTCTGGCTCTTGTTGCCCTGCAGATCGTCGGCGGTGATGCCGTTCTTGTTGAGGTACTTCGCGATATCGCGAGCTCGGTGCTTGGTCCGGGTGAACACGAGCGCGCGGTAACTGCCCTTGTCGGTGAGGAGCGTCCGAAGCGCGTCGCGCTTGTCGTCGCGGTTCACGAACATCACGTGCTGGTCGATCTGCGGCTTGGTCGACTCGTTGGTCTCGACGGCTATACGCGCGGGGTCGGTCAGCAGCTGGTGCGACAGCTCGATCACCTGCGGCGGCAGCGTCGCGGAGAAGAA
>SKVA01000063.1 GCA_007129695.1 Spirochaetaceae bacterium
ATCGTCGGACAACCGACGGCCGCGACGCAGCACGCGGCGATGAGAAAAGACCGACGGATCGCGGTCAACTCGACGGGTTCACGAGGAGCGTGCCGTACTTCTCGCCGGTGGCGAACCGGAGCACCGCGCTCCGGGAGCCGTTCAGCTTCTCAGCCGCCTTCAGGCCGAGCTCGATCTGCCCACCACGGACGCTGTTCTTGAGCAGGATCTTGCCGTACGCAAACGCCGACTCGTCGATCTGATCGGGGTCGGTGGAATCACCGACGTAGAGACGGACGACGTACTCGGTCGTCATCAGACCGAGGTCGAATCCGTCGTTCGGGTGAATGTGGACGGTTCGGTCGTCCATCGAGAAATCGCTCAACACGTTGAGCGGCGACGTGCTCTTCACAAGACGCTCCTCCTCTGCGATTGTAGGGGGGCTGCAGACTCCGGTCAAGAAGCCGCGAAGGAGATACGATGTACCAGTCGGAACGATTCCTGGCTCGGCTGTCAAGGCTGCGCAAGGAGCATCGCGATGAGTCGCATGACGAGCAGGTCGCGCTCGTCCGCCCCGCATTCATCGGGGTGCTGCCGGCCTTGCCTGGATCGATGGCGGACGAGGTGTTCGATCTGTTCGTTGAACGCATCATCGAGCGAAGCGGATCCGCCGGCCTGTTCTTCGACGACGCACGCTACCTTGCGGACGTGGCCGACCTGTTGGCCGAACAGTACGACGAACAGAACGATCCGCTCGTCCGGAGCGACTGGAGGGTCATCGCCGATATTGTCAACGACTACGCGCTCGATCTGGATATGGGATGGGTTACGTACGTGATGAAGCTCGTCGTGGATCACGGCGGCATCGATTCGCAGCGAAGCGACGACTGAAACGGGTAGCGACGGTTACCGTCGCCGGCTACAGCCGGTCGCGGACGCGGCGCGCGAAGTCGGGGGTTGAGAGCTTCAGGAAGTGAGCCGGGTCGATGAGCTCGGTACCGATATGGATTTCGAAGTGGAGGTGCGGCCCGGTCGAATTGCCGCTGCTACCGAGCGTCCCGATCCGCTGCCCCTGCGTGACTTCCTGTCCGCGGCGAACATCGACGGTGTTCATGTGCGCGTACTTGCTGCGGAATCCGTACGGGTGGTCTATCTCCACGAACCAGCCGAACCCGCTGATCGGATCGAACCCGGCATCGGCGACCACGCCGTTACCGGCGGCGACGATCGGCGTGCCCGTGTGCCACCAGATATCGAAGCCGCGGTGCATGTACCACGTCTTCAGGAACGGGTGCACATTCGGTCCGAACTCCATCGTTACGCGGCCGAGTCCGTTGATCAGCGGCCACATGTTCGGGATGTCGCGCAGGAGCTCGCGGTGCAGACCGATCACGTCGGACAGTTCGCCAAGCGGACCGATCGCGTCGCGCAGCGATGAGACGGCGCGCTGCAGATACTGAATCTCCTGCAACCCCTCTTCGGCCAGGTCGGCCGTCCGAAGGAGCGAGGCCAGATCAAAGTCACCGGCGCGGCTGCTGCCGAGGCCGGCGCTTCCGTCTATCCGGCGCAGTGTGCCGGTGAGCGCGGCCCGGAACTCGTCGTACGCCTGCAGGAACACGACGATCTCTGAGCGGACCTCTTCAAGGCTCGCTTCGGCGTCCCTTATGCGGACGCTGCTGTCACGGACAAGTTGATCCGTATCATGAGATACCGTAAGAAGATAGGAAAAACCACCGGCAACGGATACGAGCAGGAAGACCAGGAAGAGCATCGCGAAGACACGCACCTGAAGCGTGTGGACCTGCCGTTCGGTGTGCGGCACGAGCATGATCGTGATCCGCTGGCGGCCGTAGCGCAGTAGTCGGTCCGGAAGTCGCGCAACCCACGAGATCACAACCCGAACGGCGCGACGAAGGCGGACGTAGTGAGCACTATGTTCATTGCCGCTCTGTCTCGAGTCTTCCGATTGCAAAAAAAGCTCCACCTATATGGTCGGCGTAATCGTGTGAACACTGAGAGTATATGCTATCGCCGCGCAGACTGCAAGCAGCGCCGCCCGTGGCGCTCGCCCGCTGGTCAGAATCGGAGTATAATGCTGGTATGATACGAACCGCGCTGCGCCGCGCTTCACGCGCGAGGGTGGTGTCGATGGTTGTACTGCTCGCGACGACGCTACTCGCCTTCCCTGTCACCGCTTCGGCCGATACCGGACCGGTCTACGTGATCCCGATCCATGGTGAGATCAACCCGAGCCTGATGGTCTTCCTGCGTCGGAGCACCGACGCCGCAGTACGCGCGGGGGCAGGCCACATTATCTTCGATATCGACACCTTTGGCGGCAGGGTCGATTCGGCGCTGCAGATCACCACTATCATCGGCAGCCTCACCGACGTCCGTACGGTGGCATTCGTGAACGTATCGCCGGCCGGAACCGGCGTGAGCTGGTCTGCCGGCGCGCTCATCGCGCTCGCGACCGACGCTATCTACATGGCGCCCGGCACGTCGATGGGCTCCGCCGCACCGGTCATCCAGGGACCCGAGGGCTCCCAACCGGCCGACGAAAAGACCGTCAGCGCGGTGCGCACGCAGATGGCGGCGCTCGCTGAGAAGAACGGCCATCCGGTGGCGATCGCCCGCGCGATGGTCGACTTCGACATCAAACTGTACGAGGTGATCGAAGGCGATACGATCACGGTCGTGACGTCAGGCGAGCTTGAGGCGCTTCTGCGCGACGCCGAACGAGACGGCCGCGAGGTGGAAGTGGGTCGCGTCGTGTCGGAAGCGGGGAAGCTCCTGTCGCTGACCGCGGGAGAGATGGAGCGCTACGGCGTGTCCGAGGGTACGGTCGGATCGCTCGATCAGCTGCGCGCGGCGCTCGGCGTTGAAGACCGGGAGATCGTACGGCTCGAACCGTCGACCGCGGATCAGGCTGTGTCGATCCTGACCGGCGGTGGGCTGACGAGCCTGCTGATCCTGGTCGGGCTCATCGCGCTGTTCGCTGAGATCACGAGCCCCGGCTTCGGCGTCCCCGGTGCGATCGGCATTCTCTGCTTCGCGGTGATCTTTGCGGCGAACGGATTACTCGGTCGGGTCGGATCGTTCGAACTGCTGTTGTTCATCCTGGGTACGGTCCTGCTCGTGCTCGAGATCTTCGTGATACCAGGGTTCGGGATCGCGGGCATCTCCGGAATGGCGCTGATCGCGATATCGCTGATTCTGTCGCTGCAGACCTTCGTGATCCCCGACTTCGAGTGGGAGTGGCGCGCGTTCCACCAGAACGTGCTGATCGTGATCGGCAACATCGTTGGCGCGCTCATCGCATTCGGCGTGCTCGCCCACTTCGTGCCGCGGTTCCGGGCATTCTCACGGCTCATCCTGGCCGATACGCAGGCGGCGCCCGGCTTCACAGTACAGGACGTATCGGTTGAGCAGGGTTTGATCGGCAAACGCGGCACAACGGTGACGCCGCTTCGGCCGGCGGGAAAGGCCGCCTTCGACGACGACGTCGTCCCGGTCGAGTCCGACGGTGACTACATCGAGGCGGGCGCCGGCGTGGAGATCGTCGCGGCGACCGGCAATCGCACGGTCGTACGGAGGGTATAGTGCCACTCTGGGTGTCGTTCGCGCTGCTTGCAGTCGGGATCCTCGCGATCTACGTCGAGATCTTCGTCCCCGCCGCGGGCATGATCGGCCTGGCAGGGGCCGGTTCGATCGTGGCCGGGGTCGTACTGGGGTACGCGTATCACGATCTGTTGACCGGGAGTATCGTGCTGGTCGCAAGCCTGGTCGTAACTCCGGTTGCGGTCGTGATCGGCCTGAAGGCGTTTCCAAATACGCCGGTCGGACGAAGGCTCATACTGGGGGATACGATCCCGACCTTCGACAACGGTGGGCTCGGCCCGCCGGAAGGCGCCGGCCGACAGGCTGTGCCGGTCGAGGTCGGAGAAGAAGGCGAAGCGATCACGGTACTGCGACCGTCGGGTACCGCGCGGTTCGGGTCAAACCGGATAAGCGTCGTCACGTCGGGGGAGTATATCGATAGCGGCAGCCCGATACGCGTGACGCGCGTTGAGGGAAGCAGGGTCGTCGTGCGAACGATCGCGGCGCGTCACGGAGACGCGTCCGGATCGAGCGATAGGATGGAGGGATAGATGGAAATCGTCATTATCTACACGGTATTGGGAATCGTCGCGCTCGGACTGCTCGTGCTCTTCGTGAAGTTCTTCGGTCTCTGGTTCCGCGCGCTCCTGTCGGGGGCTCCGGTCGGACCCGCTCGGCTGATCGGGATGTACCTTCGCAAGGTGAACCCGTCGGTCATCGTCGACGCGCGCATCATGCTGACCAAGGCGGGTCTCCCGCTCGACAGCGACCTCCTTGAGACGCACTACCTTGCGCGCGGCGACGTGGCTCGCGTCAGCCAGGCTCTGGTCGCGGCGAGCAAGGCGAACATTCCACTGCCGTTCGGACGCGCCGCAGCGATCGACCTGGCAGGCCGGGACGTGCTGGAGGCGGTCAGAACGAGCGTGAACCCGAAGGTGATCGACTGCCCCGACCCGAGCAAGGGCAAACAGGCGATCGACGCGGTCGCGCGCGACGGGATCCAGCTCAAGGTGAAGGTCCGGATCACGGTCCGCGCGAACATCGAACGGCTCGTCGGCGGCGCGACCGAGGAAACGATCATCGCGCGCGTCGGTGAAGGAATCGTCACGACGATCGGCTCGTCGGAGAACTACAAGACGGTACTCGAGAATCCCGATCTGATCTCCAAGCGAGTACTGGAGAAAGGACTCGACGCAGGGACCGCGTTCGAAATCCTGTCGATCGACATAGCCGACATCGACGTGGCGGATAATATCGGAGCGAAGCTCCAGGCCGATCAGGCCGAGGCCGACATGCGCCGCTTCCAGGCGGAGGCGGAGAAACGACGCGCGGCGGCATTCGCGCTCGAACAGGAGATGCGCGCTCTCACGCAGGAGAACCGCGCGAAGGTAGTCCTCGCCGAAGCCGAGATCCCGAAGGCGATTGCCGAAGCGTTCCGCGCCGGCAACCTGGGCATCATGGACTACTATCGACTGAAGAACATCGAGGCCGACACGTCGATGCGACGCGGAATAGGTGGAGGCGACGAAGACGGATCGGCCGGATCGCCGCCGCCGGAAACACGGTAACCGATGGATTTTGGTCAGCTCTTTTCGCTGATATTCGCGTCGCTGCTTGGACTGCTGCCGATCCTGTTGCTGATCGGCCGCCGCGCGCGGATGCGCGGGGAAGAGGCC
>SKVA01000310.1 GCA_007129695.1 Spirochaetaceae bacterium
ACCCGCGTACGCGACCGGACCACGCGCGCGTCGAGCGACACCGTTCGCTCCAGGAGAACTCCGTAGTCGCCGAAGGCCTGTCGCGTTATGTACGAGTACGCCCCGTCGAGGTGAGCGACCTTCCAGGTACAGTACTCGATGACCTCACGGCGCGCGGTATCGCAGCGCCCAACTCCCAGGATCAGCGCTTCACTACCGGGCGCGACCGGGTCGCGAAGCGGAGACTGGGCGAACGAATCGGGGATCCCCTGCCCGTCGAACCAGTTGAAGCTCGCTGGGTAGGTCGGCCCGGACAGCAGCGGTCCGTCTCCATCCTCAACCTGGTAGATATAGCCACCGGTACAGTATCGTACCCCGAACCGCTCGCTTTCCGCAACCGGGTCCAAGAGCACGACCGTGAGATGCTCGTTTGTCAGCCTGTGCATTGAGCTTCCGCCTGGCCGGAGGGTGCCACGAAACGTCGGATCTGGCAACCCCGGATCAGATCGGTCCGTCGACGACTCTGTGTTCGGCCGCTGAGCGGAGCGCGGGGTCGCGCAACCGACAGCATCGCGACAACAATGAGGTTCGCTATCTTCTAACGCCCCCCGCCGTCTGCAGACTATGCTGCGGTTACAGGAGGCGCCATGCGCTATACATCACTGTCAATCAGCGACCCGGCGGGGCTCTCGTTCGGGAACGCTCCGCATCCGGTGCAGTTGCCCAACGGAACCGTCGTCGGTCGAGGCTCGGTTGTTCCTGAGCTCAACTTCACGCTTCCGCCGATGGAGGTGAACGCCACAACCCGCGCTGAGGTGATCGGCCAGTATCGCGAGATCGTGACAGGCGCGCTCGAGCGCTGTCGCGCGCTCCACCAGGTCGACGTGGTCTTCGAGCTCGAGACGCTCCTGGAGATGACGCTCGATCCGTCGCTCGGGACCGAGATCGTCGCGACGATGAGATCGCTCTGCGACGACGCGGCGGCGAAGGAGGGCATCCGCGCGACGATCCGGCTGACGCCGAACGACACGCGCGACTTCGACCGCCCGGTGCGGATGCGGACGAGTAAGCACCTCGACGCGATGCTCGAACTCTTCGAACGCGGAGCGCAGGCCGGCGGCAACCTGCTGTCGATCGAGAGCACCGGAGGCAAGGAGTTGCACGATGACGCGCTGATGTACTGCAACGTCCGTCAGATGGTCTTCGCGCTCGCGGTGCTCGGCGTGCGTGACATGCGCTTCCTGTGGGACCACATCGTACGCATCGCCGGGCGGACGGGGACCGTGGCTGGCGGCGACACCGCGTGCGGGTTCGCGAACACCGCGATGGTCCTGGCCGAAAACCGGTACATCCCGCGCGTCGTCGCGGCGGTCGACCGGATCGCGTCGATCGGCAGATCGCTCGTCGCGTTCGAGGCGGGCGCGGTAGGCCCCGATAAGGACTGCGGCTACGAAGGCCCCTTCATGAAGGCCATCGCCGGGGTTCCGATATCGATGGAGGGCAAGACCGCCGCGTGCGCGCACTTCAGCCAGGTCGGAAACATCGCCGCCGCGTGCTGCGACATGTGGAGCAACGAGTCAGTCGCGAACCAGAAACTCCTGTCGGGCATGGCACCGACCGCGTACCTGGAGCAGCTGGTCTACGACACGCGACTGATGAACGGAGCGATCGCGTCGAACGATCGCGCGACGCTGCAGCGGCTCTTCGTCGACTCGGACAGCGCGCTCGACCCTCAGGCGTTCATCCTGGCCCCGGTCAACGTGGTCCCGATCGCGGCAGCATACGTCGGCGGAGTCGATGCGGTAGACGGCACGGTCGCGGCGATCGAAACGGCGCTCACGCTGATGCGCGGCGCGATCTCCGGCGGGACGCTCCACATCGATGATCGAGAAGCCGAGTGGATCGACCGGATCGAGGACGAGCTCGCGACGATCCCGCGGACCGAAAGCGCGTTCATCGAAGCGATGCTCCCCGAACTCGACGGCGGCGCGGTCACACTGTCGGAGTACGGTCTGTAGGGCAGACGCGACCGCGCCAGCAGCCGGATCCGCGCCAGCAACCGGGTGCGCGCGGCGGCGCACCTGATGTGCTACGATCGGGTCATGGAGTCAGAGGCCGCACGGGTAGCCGACGCGCTCGCCGCGATTTCGGGGATCGAGTGCCACTATCTCGCGCTCGCGAACCCGCCGCCCGATGCGGCAGGCGATCACTGCGCGATCTGCGAGGCCGCGCTCGAGGGCCATCCGGCGCCGTCGATTGCCGACCGCACCCACCGGTTCGCCGCGTACCAATCCGAACGCCTTGGCGGGCAGTACGTCTACGTCTGCCCGTTCACGCTGCTCCATATCGCCGGTCCCGTCATCCGCGGCGACGTGCTCGCGGGGGTGATCGTGAGCGGGCCGGCGGTGCTGGCGGCCGTCGACGACTCGGTCGTTGCCGCGGTCGGTTCGAGTCGCGCAGGGGCGCTGATGTCGCAGGACGCGGTGGCCGCGTGGGTCGGGTCGCTTCCCGAAGTCTCTCCGTCCCAGGCGACATCGCTATCGGTGGTCGTCGGCCGCCTGGCGGCGAGCTGCTGCGAGGGCGCGTGCGGCGGCGCGTACGAGGGCGCAGGCACGTACGGGACGGCACGCTCCGATGGCGATCCATCCTTCATTGAGACCTACCTCCCGCGGCTCGAGTCGATGGAGGGACGCAAGCGCAGCTCGATGCCCTACCCGGTAGACAGGGAGCACGAACTCATCGAGCGCGTACGCTCCGGCGATCGAGCGGGAGCGGAGCGAGTCCTGGCTCAGATCCTCGCGATTCTGGGCGAACCGGGACCATCGGGGCTCGAGGAGTTCCGGTCGCGGGTGCTCGAACTGGTCGTGCTCCTGTCGCGCGCGGCGATCGCGGGGGGCGCGGACGCCGAACAGGTCTTCGGGCTCGAGTACCAGTCGTTGTCCCGACTGCGAACGCTCGGATCGACGCGCGAGATCTCCGGATGGCTCGCCCGCATCCTTCGGCGCTTCACCGAACTCGTGTTCGACTTGCGCGATCTTCGCTACTCCGCTCATCTGTCGCGGGTGCTGAGCGCGATACACCGCGACTACGGCCAGCCGATCACCCTCGCGAGCGTCGCCGAACAGGCCGGGATCAGCGCCGGATACCTGAGCCGGATCTTCAAACAGGAGATGAAGTCGAGCTTCAGCGCGTACGTGACGCGCGTCCGGCTGCAGGAGGCCCGGCTCCTCCTTCGCACGACGCAGCTCCCGATCGGTGAGATCGCGTACCGCGTCGGGTTTCCCGACCAGAGCTACTTCGCGCAGGTCTACAAGCGCAGCTTCGGGCAGTCACCGACCGAATACCGTCTGCGCCGATCGGCGGACACGACCCGGCGTGGGCCGAGCCACGACACCGACCGACCGTTCTGATCCAGTGTTTGACTATTCCGGACAGGATAGCGACGCTGTACGGGTGAGCGCACACGATCGGACGGTCGGGACTCCGGCCGCGCTGACCCGGCACCGAGGTCGACTGTGGCAGACTCTGGCGGTCGCGGCGGCGTGCGTCTGGATCGTCGGCTGCGCGCCCGAACCCGATCTGGTCGACCGTGCGCGTCGGGCCGCTGCGGCCGAGGTCTTCGACCGCGCTGCGCTGGACGGCGAGCGCCTTCGGGCGCACGCGTCGTTCTTGGCCGACGCCGCGCTCGCCGGCAGGTACCCCGGGACACCGGGCATCGACGCCGCCGAGGAGTACATCCGCCGCCGCTTCGCCGCGATCGGGGCGATCTCGCCCCCCGATCTGGATCACCACGCGCACGAGGTGCGGCTGTTCGCGTCCGACTGCGATCACGATGGGACCGGCGTCACGGTTCGCGCGGACGGTCTGGTGGTCGCGACCGCGGATGCGCCGCTGTCGATGCGCCCGCTCCCGGTGAGCGATCTCGGCTCGGCGGAGGGAGAGCTGGTCTATGTCGGCTACGGCATCACGGCTGTGGAGCACGGTTGGGACGACTATCGCGGCGTCGACGCGACGGGGAGGATCGCGCTGATGCTGCGCTACGAGCCGGGAGCGTTCGACCGCGGCGCGGGGTTCGGCGGCGAGGAGCTCACCGACTACTCGCTTTTCACGACGAAGGCCGACACCGCGCGCCGCCACGGAGCGATCGGAATGATCGTCGTGACCGGACCCGCGCACGGTGACGAACCAGAGGATCTGCGCACCCCACAGACGCTCGCGCTCGAACCGCGCCCGATCGCTTCGCGCTGGGCGCGCACTCGCATGGCAGGCTTCCTGGCAGCACAGATCGACCGGAGCGCCGCAGACGATCTGTTGGCGACCGCCGGACTCTCCGTCGTGGAGCTGCAGGGCCAGACCGATGCTGGTCTCTCACCGGCGTCTGTTGACCTGTCGGGGTTGGTCGCGCGGATCACGGTCGAAGCCGCCGAGTCGGTACCCGTCGCGGCACGAAACATCGTCGGACTGCTGCCGGCCGAAGGATCGGCAGGACTGCCGGGTGGCGAGCAGGAGTGGATCGTGATCGGGGCGCACCACGACCATCTTGGTTCGTTCGCAGAGGGCGTCGACTCGATCTACTACGGCGCCGACGACAATGCGTCCGGCGTCGCGGGTCTCCTGGAACTGGGCGCCGCGCTGTCCGGAACCGATCGTGGGGTCGGCATCGCGCTGGTAGCGTTCACCGCGGAAGAACAGGGCCTGCTCGGATCGCGGGCCTTCGTCGCCGACGGGGTCATCCCGACCGACCGGATTGCGCTGATGATAAACCTGGACATGATCGGTCGCAACCCGGATCAGCCTGTACGCGTCTACACATCGGCGTCGGCAGACGGGTTCGCCGACGCGGTCGAACGGGCCGCGGCGACCCACGGGCTCGACGTGTCGATGCGGCGTGGCGTCGTCGAAGCGGTCAGCGACCACTACCCGTTCCACCGCGCAGGCGTTCCCGTCGTATCGGTGTTTACGGGGTTGCACGACGACTACCACCGGGTCACGGATACCGCCGACCGACTCGACTACGACCGGATGGGGATCATCCTGTCGGTGGTGTTCGACGCGATAGCGGAGATCGCAGGGGTCCGTGGTAGTAGCCACGAGGTCGCAAGCCGGCTCAGCGCGAACGCAGGCTTCTTGATACGCGCGACTGATACGCCTTCATGAACGCCGCGTCGACCCGACGGACACGCCGCGATCCAAAGTACGCGCTCCAGACCAGATGGAGCGCGCGATCGTGCGCGACCGGCGCCGGCGATCCGTGGTTCGGTCCGCACGCGTCG
>SKVA01000337.1 GCA_007129695.1 Spirochaetaceae bacterium
AATCGACTTCTTCCCGCTCAACGAGTACACCGACTGCCTGCCCGACTACTACACGCCGATTCTGATCGCGTCCGACGCAACGCTCGAGAATCACCCCGACCGGACGCGCCGGCTTCTGCGCGCGCTTGCGAACGCGCATGAGTACGTGATCGCCAGTCCGTCATCGGCTGCGCGGACGCTCGCGGCGGCCGTCCCCGAGCTCGACGCCGGGGAGCTCGAGCGGAGCGTGCCGTGGCTCGCGCAGTACATGCGCGCCGATTCTGCCGGCGTTGAGGCCCCGGTGTGGGGGCATCAACGCGCCGAAGTGTGGTCCGACTACGCCGACTGGATGCGGAGCGTCGGACTGCTCGACGCGGACGCCGGCATCGACGGCGCGTTCACGAACGCGTTTCTGCCCGCCGCCGAATGAGCCCTGATCCCGGCCGCGGGGGCGGCGCCCGTACCGGGCCTGCCACCGGCGGTCCGATCATCGAACTGACCGGCGTCTCGAAGTCGTTTCATACGAAGCGACTCGTCGTCCGTGCGCTCGACGACGTATCGCTCGCGGTCCGCCGCGGAGAGCTCGTCACGATCATCGGGCCGAGCGGGAGCGGCAAGAGCACCTTGTTCAACCTGATCGCGGGCCTCCTGACTCCCGACGACGGGACGATCCGTGTCGAATCGGCGGGGACGGCGACAACGGAGAGCACGGATGCAGAACGAGCGCCGGCGGTCAGCTACATGCCGCAGAAGGATCTGCTGCTGCCCTGGTTGCGGGTCATCGATAACGCGGGGCTTCCGCTCGAGCTGCAGGGCGTAGCGCGCGCCGCCGCGCGCCGACGCGTCAGCGAACACCTTGAGGCGTTCGGAATCGACGGCTTCGAGATGATGTACCCGAACCGGCTCTCCGGCGGAATGAGACAGCGCGCTGCGCTGCTGCGGACGGTCATGGTCGGAAGCGACGTGCTGCTGCTCGACGAGCCGTTCGGCGCGCTTGACGCGTTGACCCGGCGCGAAATGCAGGACTGGCTGCTCGGGCTGCACGCGCGGCTCGGGCGCACGATCGTGTTCATCACGCACGACGTCGACGAAGCGGTCTACCTGGCCGACCGCGTGGTAGTCCTCAGCCGGCGTCCCGGCACCGTTGTGGACGAACTGGTCGTCCCGCTCGAACGGCCCCGATCGCAACGAATGGTCGAGCGCCCGGAGTTCGGGCACAGCGTGACCCGGCTCCTGGAGGCGATGGGTGAGCTGTAGCGCCGCCTGCTTCAGACGCGTCAGGACGCTGGGTCGACCGCGGCGAACACCGCACAGCTCGGCTGTGTGAGGCTCAGGATGTGGCCGGTCGCAGCGAGCATCCCGCTGTCGTGATCGACTCGATACGATACGACGTTGTCCGACTGCTGGTTCGCGACCAGACACCATACACCCGCGCTGTCGAGCGAGAAGTGCCTCGGCGACTGGCCGCCCGAACTCACGTGACCCTTGACGCTCATCGTCCCGTCGTCGCGGCGGCTGAAGATAACGATCGAGTCGTGCCCACGGTTCGACGCGTAGACGAACCGGCCCGACGGGTGGAGCCAGATCTCCGCGGCGGTGCTTTCGCCGGACCACTCCGGCGGCAGCATCGGTTGCTCGTCGACCTGAGAAAGCGCGCCCGACTCGGTGTCGACCGAGTACGCGATCACGGTGTTCGACAGTTCGTTCACCAGGTAGGCCCAGCGCCCGTCGGGCGTGAACACGATGTGGCGCGGTCCCGATCCGGCCGGCGCGGCCACCGCACCTGCACGCTCGATGACACCACCGGCCAGCGCGTCGGCCGAGTAGTGAACCACTTCGTCGGTGCCCAGATCGCAGACGTAGAGGTAGCGGTAGTCGGGCGAAAACACGGTAGCGTGCGGATGCGGTTCGCGCTGCCGCTTCGGGTGGACGCTCGAGCCGGCATGGCGTCCGCAGCCGATGACCTCACCGGGCGTACCCGAGTCGTCGAGTCGAACCACACCGAACGTCTCTCCGCCGTAGTTCGCGACGGTGAGGATCCGTCGCGTCGCATCGACGGCCAGATGGCACGGCCCGGGAGCGCAGCTCTCCGCGGTCCCGATCGCAGACAGTGTCGCGTCGGACGCGATCCGGTACGCGGCGACGGTTCCCGGCGATCCCGAGTCGTAGCCCGACTCGACCGTCGCGTAGAGCGTCCGCAGGTCGGGTGACACCGACAGCCACGAGCCGTTCTTCGGCGTCTGCGCGTCGGCAACCACCCGCATCGACCCGTCGGCGACGTCGAGCTCGCACACGCTGATCTTTGGACTGTACCCGCCAACGTAGAACCTCATCTTCACCCCTTCACCGGCACGAGCCGGTCGAGTATCCGCGCGATCGGCGCGGTCGCGAGCGCAATCGCGGTGTCGCAGACGCCGTAGTAGATCCACAGCTCATCGCCTACGATAACGTTCCCGGTCGGGAAGATCACGTTCGGGATGTAGAGCCCGTGCTTCTCGTAGTACTCGGTCGGCTCCATAATGAAGTCGACGGTTCGCGCGATCACGCGCCGCGGATCGTCGGCGTCCAGGAGGAGCGCGCCGACGCGGTAGCAGACGTGGTTCGCCGCGGGACCGGTCGCTGTCCGTACCCACGGAATCTGGCGGACGTACTCGACCCCGTGGTAGAGCGTGAGCCATCCTTCGGGAATGCGGACCGGCGGGGTCGATCCCCCGATCCGCCCGCCCTCCCACGGCTGTTCTGCGCGTGCAAGAAGCGTCGGCGTATCCCAATCCTCAAGATCGGGGCTCGACGTGATCCAGATCGACGGCCCGTCGCACCCATAATCGGGGCCGACCCACTCGTGCGGACGCCGGAGCATCCAGTACCGACCATCGATCCGCTCGGGAAAGAGGATCACGTCGCGGTCGTCCAGATCGACCGGCGTGAGCCACCGCTCGTGCTTCCACGCGCGGCCGTCGGCGCTCACCGCGAGTCCGGTCCGTGTGCGGTTCGCGGCGCTGTTGCCGTCGAACGCGTCGTACTGCGCCTCCCAGCTCTCCGGAACGCTCACGCCGGTCGGCGAGCTGTTCCACGCGAACGGCCGGAACGCGTACGTCATCAGGTAGCGGTCGTCGATCCTCACAACGCGCGGGTCCTGTACCGAGCCGTCGCTGCTGCCCGCCATCTCGGGCGTGAAGACCGGGTCGCTACCAACCTGCGTGAA
Source organism: Spirochaetaceae bacterium (assembly GCA_007129695.1). Taxonomy (GTDB): domain Bacteria; phylum Spirochaetota; class Spirochaetia; order DSM-27196; family SLST01; genus SLST01. Next base: position 3,185 of record SKVA01000337.1, read on the forward strand.
GTGGACGCCGTCGTCGCTTTCGAGCATACCGATGTAGCAGTGAAACGGTCGCAGCTGACCGGCGGTCCGCTCGTAGAGCAGAAACCGCCCGTCAGGGTCGCGGATCACCCCCGGGTTGAACGTGACCGCGAGGCGCCAGTCGAAAGAACCCGGCCATACGATCGGGTTTTCGGGGTGTCGCGTGAAGACCTGTGGAGTGCTCACCGGGGTATTCTAAACCCATAGACCGGGGCGTGCAAACCAAAGCGTACGCGTTCCGCGTACGGCGCAATAGCGGTATACTCGAACCAGGCGCCTGCACCGGAATCTACCGTTGAGCGCGGGCGTCGAGGCAGGCCAATGAGGAGGAGCCATGGAAGCACTGACGCACGATCAGATCGAGCATTTTACCCGGTACGGCTTCGTGCACATCCCGCGCGCGATCGATGCCGCGTTCTGCCGCGAACAGACCGCACTCGCGTGGAAACGCCTCGGCTACCGGCCGGACGACCCGGACACCTGGGCAGAGCCCAAGATCCATATGCCGACGATGAATAGCTGGCCGGTCCGCGACATCGCGCCGCGCGCGTGGGCAGCGATGGTCGACCTTGCAGGCGGCGAGGACCGGATCGCGAATCCCGAGACCGCGAGCTGGGGTGACGGGTTCATACTCAACCTGTCGTTCGGCGCCGACGAACCGTGGAGCCCGCCGAGCGCAACGCATCAGGGGTGGCACAAGGACGGGGACTTCTTCTACCACTTCCTGGACAGCCCCGAGCAGGGCCTGTTGTGCGCGGTCTACTGGAGCGACATCGCGCACCAGGGCGGTGGGACCTACGTGATCGCCGACAGCGTGCCGGTTGTGGCGCGGTTCCTGAACGACAACCGCGAAGGCATCCACCCGAACGACCCGCGCTGGCGCGATCTGCCTTCGCAGTGCAGCGACTTCCGGGAGATCACGGCCGAAACCGGCGACGTCTTCCTCCTCCACCCGTTCATGCTCCACGCGTCGTCGCAGAACATGCTCGGCGTGCCGCGCTTCATGACCAATCCGTGCCTGAAGCTGTCGCAACCGATGCGGTTCGATCGCGAAGACCCGGCGGAGTTCTCTCCAATCGAACTCGCGGTGCTTCGTGGGCTCGGCGTCGACAGGCTCCACTTCACACTCGAGGGTGAGAGGCGCGAAAACGTTCCCGAGCGCGTCCGTCGACAGCGCGAGATGCTCGAAAAGGAGAAGGCCCGCCTCGCGGGGGCGTAGTCGCACGCCGACGCGTCCGTGAGCTACTCGGCCGGAACGAGCACGTGGACGCCCCACGGTGACGGCGGTAACGCGATCGTGACCGCGTCGCCGGTCCCCGGAGCGGTCGCCGCGCCCGCGACGAAGGTGGTGTCTGCGATCAGGTCACGCAGCCCGTGCTCGGCCGCGCGCGCCCACTCTGCGGTGAATTGAAGCGTCACTGCGCGGCGCGGTTCCTCATTGATCACGAAGAGGACCGCAACCGCTCCCGCGCTGCCCCATCGCAGATGGACGAGCGGCTCATCGGGCTTGGCCTCGACGACGCTCACGGGGGCACTCACGCCCGTCGACGCGACCACGTCGCAGACGAAGCGCTCGAAGTCGGCCGCGGCCGCCGCGTAGCGTTCGTCACCGCACCGCTGACCGGCGTAGTACGCCTCTGCACAGTAGAGCCCGAGCGCGATCACGCGGCCGGCCCCCACGGCTACCGACTCCGACAGCGCACCCGTGTCGAACGGCGTACTCCACTGAGCGGCGGGGAGGAAGTAGGTCGGCGCGGGGACCGACCCGCCGGTCCCCGACTCCGCAGCGGCCAGGTCGATCGAGACCGGAACGATGTCGGCCGGAAGCGGTCGCCTGCCCTGCTCCACGATGCCCACCCGGACCTCAACCATCCGCGCGGTATTCTCCTCGTCGACCAGGTAGACTCCCTGCCGCCCGTCCCGCCGGACCAGGGCCGTGGAGGGCACCAGCAGGGCATCCTCGGCCCGGTCCAGTTCCAGCTGCACCCGGACGAACATTCCCGGCTTCATCAGGCCCTCGGGATTGGTCATTTCCAGCTCGACCC
>SKVA01000544.1 GCA_007129695.1 Spirochaetaceae bacterium
CCGGACGCGCTGCGGCCCGCGCGGTGGCGATCAACCGCTGGCGGTACGACAGCATCAGAGCGGTGGTCATGACGCGAGTTTCTGGATCCACCGTGAGACCCGGCCGGTCGGCGACAAAGGCGTACTGCCGGCCACAGAGTGGATGGATCCTGTCCGAAGCGCTGGTGTACATCGTGTCGACGTAGCTACCGCGGCAGTACCCGAAGCCATTCGGGTACGACAGATCCGCGCCGGCAAGCGTAACCGACAGCGGATCGCGTGACAGCGCCAAACGAACGGATGCCCCGGTGACGGTTCCGTCGCCCGCATCGATCGCTTCTGCCGAATAGCCGGCGAGCGCCAGGAACTGGTGAAGCGGATGACGAGAGAGCAGAAGCGATACTGAACCGGCCGAAGCGGCCACCAGTCGCGGGACCGAAAGATCGCACGCGCAATGCAGCGCGGGTTTGGCCGCGGTCAGCGCGTGCAGGTAGGAGATGTGCTGGCAGTCGATCGCCGCCACCAGATCGGGGTCGGCCCCGAGCGACTGGAGGGTGGGTAGCGCTGTATCGGTCGATATCAGGAAGACGCGCGCGCGATTCTCCCTTACCCAGCGAAGATGATTCTCAAGCGACGGTCCGGCGGCTGCAACCACGATGTGCCGTCCCGACCAATCGGGCAGCGCGCGTGTCGTGATCTCACCGCGCGCGGCAGCGATCAGGTTCCCGATGGCATTACGGACCCACTGCCGGGAAAATGCGGACTGGGTTGTGACGTCCGAGACTATCCGATCCACCAGATCGTGTAGCAGGGCTCGAAAGGGCTTGAAGCGCGACGGATCGACACCGACCCGTCCCTCCAGGTCGACGCCGACCAGTCGACCGTCGATGGACGCGTTGTACCGGCTCGACACCGTGCGCTCGAGATCATCGGGGTCAAGGACGACTCTGATGTGTTCGCTTGCCAAAAGCGACGTGAGGTCGGTGTGCGACAACGCGGTCCGGATCAGCGCCGGATCGGGCTCTACCACCACGACTCGAGCGCCATCGGCAGCGATACGCCGCACGTGGTGAGCGAGTCCAAGGCCAAAGACAACGACGAAACCCGCGCCGCGCGCGGTGTCGGCAAGACGAGCGCACTCTGCATCGACCGAGTAGCGCGAATGGAAGAACCTGGCGCGTCCCGACGCTACTATACCGTTGATCGGGAAGCCGTCGCGCGAACGATCGATGATTTCGTCGGCCATCGGTTTGGCGACGGCTACCGCATCTGCAATCTCCGGCCTCAGATGCCGGAGATTCGCCTGCAGCAGGTCGTTCATCGAGTGCATCCGCGCAGTGCGTCGAGTCGGGCCACGATCGCGTCGCCGAGCTCTCGCCGACTCGTCGGCGACGGATCGCGCTCGTAGCGCAGGAGTTCAGAGATCGCGACGCGGCGGCCGGCGTCGAACACGCTTGCCGGCAGCGGCGTCGACGCAGCCGGGGCGTGCAGCAGCACGTCTGAGGTCTCGCGGGCGAGGGCTTCAAGACGTGAGCGAAGGAGCAACCGGCGTGCGGCGGGTGATGGACACTCTGCGGGTGCGACTGCGATGCCGAGATGCGTCCTCGGACCGATCGTGGGTGGAGAGTCGCAGCGGTCGAGCGTAGAAAGCGCGGGTGATGGTTCGATGATGCACAGCGGCGCGAAACGTGACGTCGCGCTGCGCGCAAACCACTGCGCGTACGTCGCGAGCGACCGGTCCTGGGTCCATCCAGAGCCGACACGCGTGTGATCTCTGGTTGCCGCGTATCCAGCGGTTGCGCTCGGTACGAGTCTGGTCGATGCTACATCGCGGTAGCGCTCGGCGATGTGCGGCCGCGCGTGAGACCGGCCGGCAAACCACGCGCAGTCGAGCCCGGCAACCAGAATGGGCCAGGAGTCGAGCATCCGCAAGAGTGCGATCGCCGACGCGGTCACCGTGCCATGGCTCGCCAGGGTGATAGGCGCCTCGTGTTGAAAGGCGAGCAGATCGGGTTCCAGAAAGCTATCCTGGATGAACGGGATCACGCCCGAAACGTCACCGATGGCTCGACACGCTGTAAGTGGTGCGGCTACAGGAATCGCCGCGTCGACGATCGACCGCAGTTGCTCGGACGCGAACGGACTACCATCGGTAACGATCGCCATGTCGGGGGTGATCCCGTTGGCCAACAGGCATTCTATCGCCGAACCGGTTGCCAGGACAAAAACATCGCCGCGAACCGAGCGAATCGAGCGGATGCCCTGTTCGAGCGACGGTCCCGATGCTACCACGACCGCGGCCGCGTAGCGACCGGCTGCCTCACGACTGATGCGGGCGGGTTTGATTGCGGGGTAGTTGCAGACCAGATTCCGAAGCCAGACGCGGCCAAGCGCGCCGACCGTTACGAGACTGGCCTGGTTCTGCCGGACGAACTGCACAACGGTCTCGCGGGCATCGGTCGACGCGCATGCGAACGCGTCGCACGCTGGTTTCCATTCGATGACCGATACGCGAAGCGCGTCGGACTCGGAAATGCGGGCAGAAAGGAAATCGAACAGCGGTTGCCGGTGGCCGGGCCACCACGCGTCCGGGTCGGTGAGGGCGGGGGCCGCGGTGGATGGATGGAGATGGATAGATAGCGCGCGGGTATCCGTACGGATCGCCTTCAGCGCTCGAGCCAGATAATCGCAGACGGCTCCGATAACGATCACGACACTGCCTTCAGGGGGAGCCTGGATGACGAACCGCTGCGCTTCGCGTAGCGGATCGACGGTACTGACCAGCGACCGGCCGCTGTACCGCACGATAGGAGCACCGCTACGCGCGGTCGTGAACTCGATCACTGCGCTTGCAGCATCTGTCTGGCCAGACTCGCGAGGCTGTGTTCCTTGCATGGGTAGGAATCATGCGCTACGCGCAAGGCCGGGGGCGCGGGGAGTTCGGGCATCATGTGGTGTAACGACGCCGACACGTGGTGCGCGATGAGCTCGATATCATCGACCTGGTCGCCGTGGAGTAGTAGCAGCGTCTTCTGGTTGCCGGCATCGATCGTTGTCGCGGTTGTCGCGAACAGCGACGCGATGATCTGCAGGATGTCACGGCGAATGCGGTAGCGATCGATGTGAGCGCTTGTCGTGGCGATCTGGCTTATCGCGTCGCCGATCTCGAGCGTGGCGACAATGATCGGCTCGTCGATCCGCCCGGTGATCCGCTCGGCAACCGTATCGAGGTCTTCGATCTTGAAAACGACCGCGTTCGCCAAACGCCGAGTCACGCGCGAGCGGTTGTTCGCTATCGCGCGAGCCGACGGTTCGGCGATTGCCGCAAGGATCACCCTGAGGAACTCCTGGCCCGACTCCAGGTACGGTGAGGCGGCGACTATCAACATCGCGTCGGTAGCCTCGGCGGTGCCGATTGGAAACACCAGGATCTGGCGGATCGCCGTTGTCTCCCTGCGCGAGAAGTAGGGCGCAACCCTGGTAAGGTCGTCGCCCTGCCAGACGTACCCGGCCGGTGACCGCGAAAGCAGCTCCTGCGCGTCTTCGCTGGCGACTCTCATGCGATGGAGCGTGGTCGTGTCGAATCCGGTGGCCGCCCACGGTACGTAGAATCCCGAGTCGTGGTCGGGCAGCAGCAGCGCCGCCTTCTCAAATTGAAGACTCTCCGTCAGGAGCGTGAAGTAGTGTGCGGGCAGCTGTATGCTACGCGGCAGCCGTTCGATCCCGGTAAGGATCGATCGGACGGCGTCTTCCGGAAGAAGTCCGACAGGCTTCAGCGCGAGGTCGAGCGCTTTTTTTTTTCGGGTGCGAGGTCAAGCGCGTCCAGGTCGGCATCGCTATCGCCGGAAGCGGGCGGGTCGACCGACGCGCGGTCGCGAAGATCCCTCGCGCGTCTGAGAAGACTCTCAGCCGGTCGCGTTGCTGACATGGCTTTGCTGAGGAGTCCCATCTATTGCTCCAGTCCGAGCTCTTCGAAGAGCCTCTGATACACCTTGAAGTGCTCGCTGTTGGCGAACTCCTGTATCTTGTCTTCCGGAAGGGACTCAAGGAGCTGATCCATGTACGACAGCACGCTACGCAGCTCTCCTTTGAGGTTTTCGGGAAGCACTCCGTCATCGTCCTGCACGAGCGACGGCAGGACCGACTCGTCAAACGCGGCGTCTATCGACTCCCGCGGTTCGGGTTCGTCGCGAGCGGCGTCCGGGAGATCGGTCTCCCAGACATCCTCGTCCAGATCCAACGGCTCCTCTTCCAGAGTTTCCTCTTCGAGTACTTCGTCATCCGTGGTTGCGTGCGCGTCAGACAGCTCTTCGATATCGGCGAGCTCGGCGTCGATGTCCAGCTCCGCAAGCTCGTCGATAGCATCGTCGGCATCGTCGGGGCTTTCCAGGCTGATATCGAGTGAGTCGAGCTCCTCGGGAGCGTCATCGAGTGTGATCTGCTGGACGGGGCCGGGGGGCGCTTTCCGGTCGTCGGAGATGATTCCGAACTCTTCGGCGTCGGAGGACTCACCGATGGTTTCGGTGAACTCCGCGGTATGCATGATGTTGTCGAGTTCGGCGCCGGTGAGCGCGATCGTGTCGTCGTCGTCGCCTTCGTCCTCGAAGAAGCCGCTTGCCGCATCGTCGTCTTCCTGATCACCGGACGGCGGGGGCGGACCGGCGGCGGTGCGAGCTGTCTTGAGCTCGCGGATTTCCTGGCGAATCGACGCGAGCTCGCGTTCGATGTTCGACAGAAGCGACGTGAACTCGGCGCGGGTTTGCTGACCGGCGGTGTCCGAAGGTCCCGGCTCGGCCGGTAGCGCAGCGTTGTCGAAGTCCATCGTGTCCGAATCGGCGAACATGTCATCCTCGACCGCGCCGACATCGTCGAATCCCGCCTCGAGCGAGAGCGAGACGTCGTCGTCCATTTCGAGTTCGGGCAGATCGTCGTCGGAATCGTCGGACGGGATCTGGTCGGAGGAGAGATTCGCGGTCGGTTCGTCGTCGGGGAGCATCGTCAGGTCCAGGTCGACAAGAGCTGTATCGTCGTCGTCGGACGGCGCGCTGAGGTCGATCGTTTCATCGTCTTCGTCTTCGTCTTCGTCGGAGGCGACAGGTTCGGCGGAGGTTTCTTCGAAGGAATCGACGTCGAGCGCGTCAAGATCGAGCGTCAGGTCGTCGAGGTTATCGGGAAGGTCATCGTCGATGTCGATTCCACCCTCGTCGGCCGAGTCGAGTTCGCCGAGTTCCTCGAGGTCACCCGACAGCTCATCG
>SKVA01000151.1 GCA_007129695.1 Spirochaetaceae bacterium
AGAGGCGAGGGGGTTTTCGTGAAGCATGATCTCGGTGAACTCGACCGCGTCGGTGACACCGACGGTGGACGCCGCAAGGTGAAGCTTTGCCGCGATCTCGGGCCCGAGCCCCCATGCCGTCCCGAGCACGCACTTCAGACCGGCAGCCTCCGCGAGCGCGGCGATCTTCTTGGCCGCGTAGAGGCCACCGGCTTTGCCGATCTTTATGTTGATGACGTCGGCCGCGCTGCGCCTGATGATGTTCATCGCGTCGTGAACGCTGTACGCGCTCTCGTCGGCCTCGATCAGCGTGTCGACCGATGCGCGGACGTGAGCCATCCCGTCGAGGTCCCACGCGGCGACAGGCTGTTCGAGCAGGTCGATCCCGAGGCCGCAACTCTCGGCCAGATGGCAGAAGCGAATCGCCTCCTTCACCGAGTAACCCTGGTTCGCGTCGGCGCGGATCGATACCCCCGCCCCCACCGCCTCGCGCATCGCCGCGACTCGCTCGACGTCGTCTTCCGGAATGCCGCCGATCTTGGCTTTGAACGCGCGGATGCCACGCTTCATGCTCGCCCGGCAGAGCTCGGCCATGCCGTCGGGGGGGCCGCCGGCGATCTCCACCGAGACCGGAACACGCGTCCGAACCCGGCCGCCGAGCAGCGTACAGACGGGAACACCAAGCGCCTTGCCGATCAGATCGTGAAGCGCAAGGTCTATACCGGCCTTGGCGCACGAGTTTCCGCGGAAGTCGATCGAGTGAAGCAGCTTCTCGCGGTCGAACGGGTCGGCACCCATCAGGCGTGGCCCAAGGTGCATATCGATGAGACTGCGAACCTGCTCGAGCGGCTCGCCGAAGAAGCCGATATCCGTCACGGACTCGCCGACTCCGACCAGACCCTCGTCGGTTTCGATCGTGACGATCAGGTATTCGATGACGGGCTGCGGCCGCTCTGCAGTAACCCTGCCGAGCCGATACCATTCGCGCTTCGTGCCCGCCCCTTCGGTCGAGTATGGCGGCGGCGTGATCGGCATGCGAATCGGCGTTGTCGTGACACCGGCGATCTTCATGAGGGTTTCCTTAATGACCTATGACTCTGCGCTGTGAGTCGGAGCACCGCATCAAGGCTGTTTTTCCCGGCGACTCGCGATCAGAACCTTTTCAAGAACGGACCGCTGACCCCGTATGTGGCGGGACAGCACATCCTTCGCACGCGCCCAGTCGCAGTCCAGGATAGCGCGCAGAATCTCGACGTGCTCGGCTGTCATCTCCTGCGCGACGTCCGCTTCGGGCGCAGCGTAGTGGAGCAGGCGGGTGTAGAACCGCGCGACGAACTGGTCGAAAAACCGCGCGATGTACTTGTTGCCGCTCTTCGCCACGATGTACCGGTGCGGCGCGTCGTCGAGCGCGTGGTTCTCCCCTTCCAGCAGCGCCAGAACCTCTGCCCGCTCGATTCGCGGTCTTGCCGCTTCGAGTGCGGTCAGCTCGAGCGCCTCGCGGACCTCGAGGTACGCCTCTACGTCGTCGACGCGAACGGGATTGACGCGCCACCCTTTTCGCGCGACATGGTCCAGAAGACCCGCGCCGGCGAATCGACTGAACGCCCCGCGGATGATAGATCGCCCGATGCCGTGCTTCGCGGCGAGCGCGCCCTCACGAAGATACACGGCGACCAGGCTGAGGCTTGCGTGCATGACTTCGTCAAGAAGCACGGAATCCCAGTTCGGCGGCTCCTTCGGGAGCACGACATGGTCTTCGTCGCCGCCGATTCCCACCATCTCAAGATTGACGGTGATCCGCCGGTTCGCAAGCTTCTGCAGATAGCCCTCTTCCACGAGCGTCTGGATCGCCTCACGGACCGGAGTGATGCTCACATCGTAGTGCCGGGACAGGTCCGTCAGCGACAGGTGCGCGGGTAGCGTCGCGCCGGCGCGGATTCGCTGTCTGATGTCCTGACTTATGTAGGTTGAGATACTCATGCGGCTTGCACCATGATCCATGGGAAAACCGATTTTGTCAAAACTGTCATCGTGCGTCCACAACCGACTGCTGCGTCGGCAAAGTTTGATCTACGCATCGGGAGTCCGGAAGCGCTCGACCTTCTCGTCATCGAGCTCGACGCCCAGTCCCGGGGCGGTGGGAACGCGGAGATAGCCTTCCTCCAGAACGATCGGGTCTCTATGGAGCAGCTCGTGGATCATGATCTCGGTGAACTCGACGACGGGGTCCGCGTTCGCGAGCGCCGCACCCAGATGGAGCTTTGCGGCGACGATGGCCGCAGAGCCCCACTCGGTACCGACGACGATACCGGCCCCGGCCGCGCGCGCGACAGTTGCCCACTCGCGAACACCCTTGATTCCCAGCGCTTTCGCGCACTTCGTGTTGATCAGATCGACGGCGCCGGACTGCAGCAGCCGGTACACCATCTCCAGGCTGAACGCGCTCTCGTCGGCTTCGATCGGGATGTCGGTCGATTCGCGTACCGCCTTCATTCCCTCCAGATCGAGCTTCGCGGTCGGTTGCTCGAGCACTTCGAGCTCCGCACCACTGCGCTCGACCAGCCGACAGAAGGTGCGCGCCTGTTTGACCGTGTAGCCGCAGTTGGCGTCGGCCCGCAGACTGATGGCGGGCCCAAGTCTCTCCCATATGCCGATCACCGATTCGGCATCCAGATGCGGGTTGGATCCGACCTTGGCCTTGAATCCACGCACGCCCTGGTTGTAGTACTCGACGCAGTGGTCGGTCTGGAGCTGTGGCGTGTTCTTTGGAACTTCGATCGACGCGAGGACCTTCTCGCGCCGGTAGCCGCCGATGAGCGAGTAGACCGGCACACCGAGCGCCTTGCCCACCAGATCGTGGAGCGCCAGGTCGAGCCCGGCCGTGGCGTGCCTCGTTGCGCCGCGCGGTGAGTCCCAGCTGAGGCGGTCGATGAGGAACTCGAAGTCGAGCGGATTCTCCCCAATAAGCAGCGGAGCCATATGGCGATCGATCATGTTCCGTACGTTGCGCACCGGCTCGGTGGCGTCGCACGCAGCCTCTCCGATCCCGATGAGTCCGTCGTCGGTATGGATCTTCACGATGACGTTGGACAGCACTACGCCCCGGTTCTGTCCGATTAGGTGCCGGTGAGACCGCCCGGTGGAGAACTTCGCAGGGTGCTGGATTGCGGCAACTTTGCTGTGGCCGTCGGCGAACTCACCGACCGGCAGGCTGACCGGAATGGTCTCCACGCGTACAATCTCCATCGGACCCTCCCCGGTGACGCTCGGACGTTCGCGCTGCACTATACACGCGACGAGTACTGTTGTACAACATAAACTACATTGTCGACAAGGAGCAAAAAGTGAGAGACCCCAACCTCGGACCTGACGGCTACAGGGGACGGTGTCGACGCGTTCTGGATCGGATGGACAAGGACACCGTCGCGTTGGTTGCCGGCGCCCCTGAGGAGAACGGCCTCAGGCTGTTCAGGCAGGCGAACGACTTCTACTATCTGACCGGCGTCGAGTCTCCGCAGTCGTACCTCCTCCTCGATCGCAGAACCGATACGACCACGCTCTTCCTGCCCCACCAGACCGAGCGCGAGCGCGATTCGGTCGGCCCGATCCCGTCGGTCGAGTCGGCAGATGCGGTGATCGCCGCGTGCGGAGTCGACGACGTTCTTGGGGTTGAGAAGCTCGCATCGAAGCTCGAGCGCGTCACGAAAATCTACACCCCGTTCCGCGAAGGCGCAGGGTCGATGACGAGCTGGGACACACACATAGCCGGCAGGAACGGACGCTTCTCCGACCCGTGGGACGGGTCGCTCGACCGCTTCGCGCACTTCATCGAGCTCCTGCGGCGACGCTACCCGATCGCCGAGATCGTGGACCTGGTGCCGGTCATGAATGAGCTCCGCGGCGTCAAGGACGCCCACGAGATCGAGCTGCTGAGACGCTCCGGCAAGCTCTCGGCGCTGGGTATCGTGGAAGCGATGAAGTCGACCCGACCGGGCCTTTACGAGTACCAGCTCGCGGCTGTACTCGACTACGTCTACATGAACCACGGCGCTCGCGGCAGATCTTACAACGCCATCATGGCCACCGGGGCGAACGCGTGGCACGGACACTACGGCGCGAACAGCTCGATCCTGCAGGACGGAGAGCTCGTCCTGGGAGACTGTGCGCCCGACTACCGCTACTACGCGAGCGACATCGGTCGGATGTGGCCGGTGAACGGAACGTACACGGACGAGCAGCGACAGCTCTACGGGTTCATGGTCGAGTTTCACAAGGCGTACCTGCAGGAAATCCGGCCCGGGCTTACCGACGAGGAGATCCGGGGCACCGTGGCCGGACGGATGATGAAGATCGCCGCGGCGACGAAGTGGATCCGGCCAAGCTTTGAGAAGGCTGCGCAGTGGGCGCTGGACTTTCCGCACCACATGTCTCACCCGGTCGGGCTTGCGTGCCACGACGACGGTCACTACCGCGGCAAGCCGCTCGTGCCGGGGATCGTTCTGGCGCTCGATCCGCAAATGCGCGTCGATGAAGAGCGGAAGTACATCAGGGTCGAAGACACGATCGTCGTCACCGAGGACGGCGTGGAAAACTTCACCGCCGGCGCTCCTTTGGAGCTCGACGACGTGGAGGCGCTCATGAGAGAGGAAGGAATGGTGCAGCGCTACCCGGCCGACGCCTTTCCGCTCTTTCCGCTCTGCTGACCAGGAGACAGGACTATGCTACGCGACCCGCGAATGACGGCAACCGCCCGGATCATCGTCCGTCACGCGCTCAAGGTGAAGCCTGGAGCGAAGGTCATGATCGACGCGCTCGACGAGTGCGAAGAGCTCATTATCGCCGTGATCGATGCGGTGAACGAGGCTGGGGCGCTCCCGTACATGATTCACGAGTCGATTCGCGTCCGCGCGAACTGGCTCAAACGCGCGACGAAAGAACAGATGGACCTCTGGTTCACGCACAAGGCCGCCATTCGCCGCGAGATGGACCACGTCCTGCAGATACGCGGCCAGGACAACTGGAGCGAGCTCGCGGACGTGCCGCCCGAGACCCTCCGGTACTTTGGCCACCTCCATATCCGCATGGGACGCGACGGCCGCAAGGAGGGCGCGAACACCACGATTATCCGCTACCCCTCCAAGTCGCTCGCGCAGCAAGTCGGAATGAGTACCGATGCGTTCACCGACCTCTTCTTCAAGCTGTCGACGATGAACTTCCAGACGCTCCATCGCGAGATGGAGCCGCTGAA
>SKVA01000194.1 GCA_007129695.1 Spirochaetaceae bacterium
ATTTCGAGCGCGACCGGTTGCCTGCCGGCAACTTCGGTGTCGCAGATCTGCCAGTCGCGTCGCTTGAAGTGGACGATCGGGCCGTCGCGGTGCGCGCCACGAAGCATGAACATCGCGCCGTTCTGCGCGGTCACGTGGCCGAGAGCGATCCACACTCCGCAGATCTTCGCGTCGAGCGGCAGGTCGAAGTACGCGTGGTCCTGATGCCACGGTTTCTCGCGGCCCCCGGGTGGCTTCACGAGCGCCATCGTCTGGAAGAGTTTCGTCGGCTCACCGACGAGCCGCTCGATCGCCGCACGCATCGGCTTGTCGTTCGCGATCGCGCCGAGCGGTGGATGGGTCTTCGTGAACCCCATGAACTTTCGAACCATCCGTGCCCGCTCCTGCCGATCGATCTGCGCGAGGATTCGGGTAACTTCGTCGCGGTCGCGCAGGTCCAGATCGGCGACATCGGCGTCCGGGCCGAGCGTCTCGTCGATGCGCGTGCGCATCGCTGCCTCGTACGCGACCTGCGCGCAATCGGGGTCGACCGCCTCGCTCATCGCGCGCAACTCGGCGAGCGCTTCCTGGATCCGCCCGACCGCAAACGCGTTGCGCACGACCAGAAACCCGTCGCGGTCGTACTGTTCGACCGCGTCGTCGCCGATCGCCGCCAGCCCGTCAACCGGCGAAAACTCGCCGTGGCTCGTGTAGAGAGCGGGGTCGTGATCGGCAACCCGTGTCTCAAACGTAATCATCGTGCTCATGCGTGAAGTATGACCCGGCGATCCCCGATCGACCATGGACGCGCGCTCCCGGTTCATGTAAATTCTGAACATGCATGGGCTCCAGAACGAGCCTGAAAAGGGCTCAAGAGCGGTGGGTGTTCGCGTCAACAGCGCGGCGCGTTTCTTCTGCGCGCCCGACTGGAACTGGGACACGTCGGCGCGTGGTTTCTCCGACTGGGACCTCTGGGTCGTACTCGGCGGGACGGGGGTTCTGCGGAGCGGGTCCGACAGGATCCCGCTCTCGCGCGGAGATACCTTCGTGCTACGGCCGCGAACGCGCTACCGCGTCAGCCACGATCCGTCGCAGCCGCTGCACGTGGTCGCGGTGCATCACGATCGTCTTGACGACGCGGTTGAGAGTCGGCCGGCCACGAATTCCGGCGAACCCTTACACCGACGGGTCGTGCCGATCGAGTTCCTTGCCGGCATCCTTGACCGCATCATCCGGTGTCACCTGCAGGGCGACAGCGACGATGCCGACGCGTGGCTCGCTGTCGCGCTGAAGGAGCGCGCGCGCGCCGATCAGCCGCCGGCGGTCGGCGCCGCGGCGCGAATCGACGAGCTGTGCACGCAGATCAGGGAGCGCCCCGGCGACCGCTGGACGTCGAGCGCGATCGCCGCGTTCGTCGGCGCGTCGCCGCAGCACGTGTCGCGGTTGTTCAAGCGATCGGTCGGGACCTCGCCCGCGCGATACGTACGCGACGTCAGGATCGCAACCGCGAAGGCGTATCTACGAGGTTCATCGCTGCCGCTCAAGCGCATTGCGTCGATCCTGGGCTACCACGACGAGTTTCACTTCTCGAACCAGTTCCGCTCCGCGACCGGCGTGCGCCCGTCGGCGTTCCGGGCGACGGTGTAGCGGGGCTGGCCACGCACCGATGCTACCGCGATAATCACGAACGAAGACAGTCGCAGGAGGGTTTGAATGGAACGAGTCGCGTTTACGATGAAGCTGAAACCGGGACAGGCGGCGGAGTACAAGCGCCGCCACGACGACCTGTGGCCGGAGGTCGCGCAGCTGCTGAAGGACTCAGGGGTGTCCGACTACTCGATATTCCTGGACAAGACGACGCACACGCTCTTCGCCGTTCAGAAGGTGTCGGGCGACCATGGGTCGCAGGATCTGGGTGCGACCGAAATCGTCCAGAAATGGTGGGCCTACATGGCCGACATCATGGAGACGAACCCGGATAACTCGCCGGTGGTCACGATGATCGACGAGGTGTTCCACCTGGACTAACCCTCACGCGCGCGGGACGTGCGCGTCGGCGTGAGAGGGACGCGCATGCACACTACGCGCTTCGCTCCCGTCGAGCGAAGCGGATGTACGGGACGATCGCGGCGTTCTTGTCCGACTCGGTGCCGTCGTAGGTGACCGTGACGAAGGGTACGCCGGTCGTCTGTTCGATGCTCGCGGCGAGCGCTTCGGTGACCATCGACGGGCAGCAGAACGCAGGGCTCGCCTGCACAAAGAGCGCGATGTCGTCGTGGCGGCTCAACAGGTGCATGATCTTCAGCGCGTTCTCGTACGACTCGCCCTCGTGATCGATGACCATTCCGAAGCGCGACAGCTCACGTTCCAGCCCGGGGCTGCGCCACGGCGCCGGAGGGCCGACGAGCGCCTCGGCCTCACGGAGATAGCGCCGTTCGAGCCGGTCGATCGCGCCGACGATGAGCCGCAGCTTCGCCGTCGTGGCCAGGTCGTTGCGGCGGCGCAGCTTGTCGAAGTGCGATGACGCGATGATCTTCACGTAGTCGCTGTACGGCGTGGTCAACGCTTCACCACCCGCGGCTTCGATCGTGCGAATCAGGTTCTGGTTCATCACGTCGTTGTCGCGGACGTAGAGGTCTCCGATGATAGCGACCTTGGGTCGATCGGTGCGGCGAACCGGCACCGCGCGAAAGTCGGCGATCATCCGGCGCAACGCATCCAGGCGATTACCCCGATTCTCGAACACGCGCTCGAGTCGCCGGCTCCACCGTGCGATCAGCTCATCGGTCTGGCCGCGATGAACCTCGTACGGCCTGATCGTGCATCCGATCCGCCGCAGCCAGCCGCCGAACTGGAATGCGAAGTACGCGCCGACGGTCGCGGTCGGCTTGATGTCAAAGAACGTGATGTCGCTCACGTAGACGCCGATCCCGCCGATCCCCTCCTGGATGAACAGGCTCTTGATGAAGCCGGGATAGAGCGGGATACCGCACGCCCATCGTCCCTTGCCCACCCAGAGCACGAACGAGTCCGCGGGCCTGCCGCTGTCGCGAACGTAATCCATCGCGTCCTGCGCGATCGCGCTCACCGGGGTGCACTGCCCGCTGTTCAGCCGCATGCTGCGCTGCACGCTCTGCGACGTCTCGCGCAGCGCAACCGCGTCGATCCCGTGGCCGCGGAGGTTCGCCGCAAGAAGCGGGGTCGTAAGCGGATCCCAGGTCGGGAGCAGGAGCGTCTTGCCGCGCACCGCGCGCTCGAGCCGTGGGACGATCGCCCTCGACCCGCGTGCGACGCCCGGCGCGCTCGGGTCGTCGAACGGATCGGGTCCGTCGAGGATCGAGTCTGGCCGTCCCCCGATCAGGTCACCGACCCGATCGTCGATGAACCCGCGCGCGGCCGCGACACCCGCCGCGACCCGCGGACCTATACCGGTCGACGCCCACGCGCGCGCGATAGGCCCGGGATCGACCGTGTCGGCCAACGCCAAACCGGACTGATCGGCCGCTCGCGCCTCACGCAGCGACCGGAGCGCGTCGCGGCGCTCGTGGTCGATCGTGTGGTGGTTGCGGAACGAACGGACCGCCGCCTCTATCCGAGTCTCGTAGCCGACGTTCGAGTCGTGCTCGTCGAGCTGGAGGATCAGATACGGCTTGTCGCGCGCGTCCATGATCCGTTTGAACGCGTCCTGGCAGAACGCGTCGGGCGCGCACTTGAAGCTGGTCACGAGCACCGGGTAGAGCCCCGGCGTCCGTGACGCGGTATCCGCGGCGAGCAGGATGTCGGCAGCGTACCGCCAGTGCACGCTCTGCACCAGGGCGGCGGTCTGCGGCGACGGCAGCCGGCCGGGAAGCATGTCCTGGAAGAAGACGCGCACGCCGTTTCGATCCAGGATCTGTGGGATCCCCTTGTTCATCGACGGGTCCATCGCCGTGTACGGCCGTCCGACGATCACAACGTCGATGTCGGGAGAGTCTGCGCCGCGTCGGTACTGCTCGAACAGCCCGGCCAGCTTCGATCGCGCGCCGTCGGCCGCGGCCTGCGCGACCGTCATCGCGCCGCGCACGGCTTCGACCGAAACGTCGTAGTGCCGACGGAGCGCGCGGTGGAGCTCGACCGCAGGATCGGTTGATTCGCCCCAGAGAACCGGCGACAGGAGCCGGGCGCGGTCATCGTCTGCAACGACTGCGGTGAGCATCGTAGACGTGAACTGCGTGTAGTAGCAGTACGCGCGCCGGCGATCGGCGCGCGCTCGCTCGAGCACGATCGGCACGAACACCAGATCGGCGGTCGTCAACAGCTCGGCGACGTGACCGTGGAACGCGGCGATCGGGGAGCAGAACTCGGCGCCTTCGAGCTTCTTCCCGCGCGCGACCGCCGAATCGGTTTCGGAGCACACGACCGTCGGGATGCCGAGCTGTGCAAACACGCGACGGAAGTACCCGTGCTCCTCGGCCATATGGAGCGCGGACGGGATGCCGATGACCGGCACCCGCGCCGCGCCGTCGCGCGGTCGAACGGCCTCCACGCGCTCGGCCTTCGCGACCGCACGCTCTATGCGGGCGCGCGCCGCGATCAGATCAAATCCGCTCGAGCGCGCGGCGACGTAAGACTGCGTTTCGTAGTCGCGACCGCACAGGAACCCGAACGCGACCTCCTGTTCGCCGACCGTCGCGATTCGCAGCCGGCAATGGTTCGCGCACAGCTCGCACCGCTCGGACCGGACCGGGATCTCTTCGCGGTAGAGATCGAGCCCGCGAAAGCCGGTCGGCTGCGCAAGCTCGTCGCGACACGTAAGCGCCGCGCCGAGCGCACCGGTCACGTGGCAGTAGCGCGACACCGCTATCGGCAGGCCGAGCTCGTGCTCGAACGCCGCGACGAGCGCGCGGTTCTTTGCGGTCGCGCCCTGAAAGCAGACGCGTCGCCCGATCGCCGAGCGCTCGGCTACCTTCTGGAGGTAGTTCTCGCGGACCGAGTGGATCGCGGCGGTGAGGATCTCGTCGTTCGTGAAGCCGTTGTTCAGATAGTGGTTGATGTCGCGTTCCATGAAGACCGTGCACCGGTCGCTCGCGAGCGGTGCCGGCGTACCGATGCAGCGGTCGGCGTACTGATCGATCGGCGTTCCCAGACGATTCGCCTGCTCCTCCAGGAAACTCCCGGTACCGGCCGCGCAGACGGTGTTCATCTGCGAGAACGTGACCC
>SKVA01000068.1 GCA_007129695.1 Spirochaetaceae bacterium
AGACCGGCTCGTCGGTCGACGCGTCGGCCGACGGCAGATCCACCGCGCCGGCAATCCGTTCGAGCATGTCGCGACGCTCGGTCGTAGAGAGACTGGAGACCAGCTTGTCGAACACACTCGTCGACATGACCGTATCGTAGCCGCCGGTGGCACCTCGGTCAATCGCGGCTGCGAAACCGAATCGGTCGACGATACTTGACAATTCCGGAAAACCGCGTACTATTACTGGCGTGATGAGCAATATCGTGCTCGCATCGCTACCCGGTCTCGCGCTTCCCATTAGCATCCTACTTGGCCCCGATATAGGCCCGCAGGGAGCATGAGCCGGTGGTTTGAACCCACAAGGCCGCCTTCCTGACGGGAGGCGGCCTTTTTTTTGTCAGGAGGAGGACAGATGAGCAGGATCGAGATATTCGACACAACGCTTCGCGACGGCGAACAGTCGCCTGGAGCGTCGATGACGGTCGAGCAGAAGTACGAGATCGCGCTTCAGCTTGAAAAGCTCGGCGTCGACGTCATCGAGGCGGGATTCCCGGTATCCTCGCCGGCCCAGTTCGAAGGATGCGCGATGATCTCCGAGCGGGTTCGCGGGCTGAAGGTTGCAGCGCTCGCACGCGCGGTGCCCAAGGACATCGACCAGGCGGCCGATGCGATCGCGAAGGCCGCGCACCCGCGGCTCCACACGTTCATCGCATCAAGCCCGATCCACATGGAACACAAGCTGAAGAAGAACCCCGATCAGGTGTTCGAGATGGCCGTAGCGGCGGTCAAGCACGCGCGCAACCGCGTCGCAGAGGTCGAGTTCAGCCCGGAGGACGCGACACGCTCGGATGTCGACTTCCTGTGCAGGCTGGTGGAGGGAACGATCGACGCGGGAGCAACCGTTATCAATATCCCCGACACCGTGGGGTACGCAACACCCGAAGAGATGCACCGCTTCATCGCCACGTTGCGCGAGCGCGTACCGAACATCGACAAGGCTATCCTGAGCGTTCACTGTCACAACGACCTGGGGCTCGCGGTCGCGAATACGATCGCCGCGATCGAGGCGGGCGCACGGCAGGCCGAGGTTACCGTCAATGGAATCGGCGAGCGCGCCGGCAACGCAAGCCTTGAAGAACTGGTGATGGCACTCACGGTCAGGCACGATGCGCTGCCGTACACGACGAACGTCGTAACGCAGCACATCTATCACACGTCCCGGATGCTGTCGGCAATGATCGGGTTTCCGATCGCCCGCAACAAGGCGATCGTCGGCGAGAACGCATTCGCGCACGAGGCCGGCATCCACCAGGACGGAATGCTCAAGCACCGCCAGACCTACGAGATCATGACCCCGGCGACGGTCGGCCGCGACGACAGCAAGATCGTCCTCGGTCGCCACAGCGGGCTGCACGGGTACCGCAAGCGGCTCGAGGACCTCGGCATCACGCTGAACAAGGAAGAGCTGACACAGACCTACGAACGATTCCTCACCGTCGCCGATCGCAAGAAGGAAGTGTTCGACGAAGACATTTTCGCGATCATCAGCGACGAGCTCGGTCACCAGGTCGGCGGGGTGACGCTCGAGTACTTCAACATCATCTCGGGCAACACCGCGGTACCGACCGCGACGATCCGTCTGTCTGAGGGCGACGTGACATTCGAAGAAGCATCCACGGGCGACGGACCGGTCGATGCGATCTTCCGCGCGATCGACCGCGCTCTTGGCATCGAGACCACGCTCGAGGAGTACACAGTTCAGGCGGTTACCCCGGGCAAACAGGCCCTCGGCGAAGTGTCGGTTTTCCTGCGGATCGACGGGAAGCCGTACAAGGGAACCGGTTCATCGACCGACATCCTCGAAGCGAGCGCGCGCGCGTACGTCAGCGCGGTCAGCCGCTACCGCGCTGTCGTCAACCCGCCGGCGAGCCCGACGAAGCGGGAGGCGTAGTGAGACCGCTCAAGGTATTCGACACGACGCTCCGTGACGGGATGCAGGGGACCGAAGTCAGCTTCACGCTCGATGACAAGCTACAGATCGCGCATGAGCTGGATGAAATGCGGATCGACTACATCGAAGGCGGGTTCCCGCTGTCGAACAAGAAGGAAGAGGAGTTCTTCCGACAGGCCGCATCGATGAACTTTTCGCACGCGACGATCTGCTCGTTCGGTTCCACGCGCAGGGCCGGCGGTTCGGCCGCTTCGGACCCCCACATCCGTGCGCTGCTCGACGCGCAGACCCCCGCGGTCGTCATCGTCGGCAAGACGTGGAAAGCGCACGTCGAAAAGGTGCTCGGCACCGACATCGACGAAAACCTGCGGATGATCCACGACTCAGTCTCCACGTGCAAAAAGGAAGGACGCGAAGTCATCTTCGACCTCGAGCACTTCTTTGACGGGTATGCGGATGACCCCGAGTACGCGCTGCGAGTGCTTCAGACCGGTACCGACGCCGGGGCCGACGTGCTGGTGCTTTGCGACACAAACGGCGGAAACCTTCCGTCGATGGTATCGCGCGTCTACGCGGAACTCTCCGGCCGGAAGCTCGCGCCGCTTGGCGGGCACTTCCACAACGACTGCGGTACCGCGGTCGCGAACTCGCTCGCCGCGGTCGACGGCGGAGCGGTCCATATCCAGGGAACGGTCAACGGATGGGGCGAACGGTGCGGTAACGCGAACCTGTGCGTGTTCATACCGAACGTCGTGCTGAAACTCGGGTACGAACCGGCGTGTGCCGAGCGGCTGGTACACCTGACGTCGCTCAGTCGATTTGTCGCCGAGAAGGCGAACATCATCCCGGACAAGAGACAACCCTACGTCGGGACCGCGGCCTTCAGTCACAAAGCGGGTCAGCACGCCGACGTACTCGCGAAGGCCGACTACCTGATGGAGCACATCGATTCGGCCAGGGTTGGAAACGAACGGCACGTGCTGCTGAGCGAGCTCGCCGGCAAGAGTACGGTCGTCGACAAGCTCGGCAAGTACGGCGATTACACGAAGTCCGACCCCATCGTAGACGAGCTGATCACGGCGCTCAAGCAGAAGGAACGCGACGGGTACGAATACGAGGCGGCAGAGGCGAGCTTCGACCTGCTCGTCCGCCGGGCGCTCGGCATCCACCGTCCGCTTCTGGAGCTACGCAACTACCACATGGAGAGCTACAAGGCGCACGAAACTCCGTCCAAGACGGTCGGCCGCATCTTCATGCAGGCGCACGGGCGCGATCTGATGGGCGCGGCGGTCGGAGTCGGCCCGGTTGAGACGCTCGACGCGGCGCTACGCGACGCGCTGGTACCGCTCTACGGGTTCATCAGCAAGATCAGCCTGACCGACTACAAGGTGCGGGTACTGAACCCCGAGCGCGCGTCGGCGGCGAAGGTCCGCGTCTTCATCACATCGACCGACCACGAAGGTCGTACCTGGGATACGGTCGGGGTCCACGAAAACATCGTCGAGGCGAGCTGGGAGGCGATCGTCGACAGCCTTGAGTACTACTTCAACGAGCACGTTGAGTTCAACGAGCACGTTGAGTTCAACAAGTAGGTTGAGGCGTAGCCTCAGCCCGGGGCGCGGCCCGACGGCAGAAGCCGCGCCCGGACCTCGCGCTTGAGCAGGTAGCGCACGCCTTCGACCGCGGCGCGGGCCGCCGATGTCGTCGTCGTGTACGCGATCTTGCGCCGAACGGTCTCGATCCGCAGGTAGTCGTCGTCGCGCTGCGTGTAGCGGCCCTTCGGCGTGTTGATCACGAGCTGGATGCGGCCCGCGTTCATGTGGTCGATGATGTTCGGATGGCCCTCGTGGATCTTCAGGATCACCTCGGGAAAGAGCCCGTTGCGGAACAGGTAGTCGGCGGTACCGCGCGTTGCGACGATCTGGAACCCGAGCCCTTCGAGGTCACGGACGATCGGCAGGATCGTCTCCTTGTCAAAGTCGTTGACCGACACGAACGCGCGCCCGCTCGTCGGCAGCACCGCGCCGACGGCGCTCTGCGCCTTCGCGAACGCCTCCCCGAACGTTTCGCCGATCCCGATCGCTTCTCCGGTCGATCGCATCTCGGGCCCGAGCAGCGGATCGACGTTGCGGAAGCGGTCGAAGCTGAACATGGCTTCCTTGACCGCCCACCCGGTGATGCAGCTCCCCTGCCCGACGCCCGGCAGTCCGGTTTCGTCGTCGTTGATCAGACCCTGCTCGGCGAGCGAGCGACCGCGCCACGCCTGGACCGCGGCGTCGACCAGATCGACACCGCTCGTCTTCGACAGGAACGGAACGGTCCGGCTCGCGCGCGGGTTGACCTCGAGCACGTAGAGCCGCCCGTCACGAACCGCAAACTGAATGTTCAGGAACCCGACGACGCCGATGTCGCGCGCGATGCGCGCGCACGCCTCGGTCATCTCGCGCAGAATCGCAGGCTCCGACCGGAACGGGGGGAACACGCACGCGCTGTCGCCCGAATGGACGCCCGCCGCTTCGATGTGCTGCATGATTCCGGCGACGTAGACGTTATCGCCGTCGCACAATGCGTCGAGGTCGTACTCGAACGCATCCTCAAGAAACTGGTCGACAAGCACGGGACGCTCGGGCGAAATCACGATCCCGCGAGAGAGGAACCCCTCGAGCTCGTCGGGTGAGAACGCGATCACCATGCTTCGCCCACCGAGCACGAACGAAGGTCGCAACAGGACCGGATACCCGATCTCATCGGCGTACGCGCGAACCTGATCTTCGGTCCCGGCCATGCGGTTCGTCGGCTGCAGCAGCCCGAGTCGAGTGATCAGCGCGCTGAACTTGCCGCGATCCTCCGCGTCCTCGATGCTCGAAACGGGCGTCCCGACGATCCGCGCGCCGGCCGCTTCGAGTTCGCGCGCCATGTTGAGCGGCGTCTGCCCGCCGAGCTGCACGACAACATCGCGGACTCTCTCCTTGCGGATCACCGACTTGACGTCTTCGGCGGTCAACGGCTCGAGGTAGAGACGGTCGGACACGTTGAAATCGGTGGACACGGTCTCCGGGTTCGAGTTCACGATGATCGTTCGAACCCCAATCCGGCGGTACGCCATCGAACTGAGCGTGCAGCACGTGTCGAACTCGAGCCCCTGCCCGATCCGGTTCGGACCGCTCGCGAGGATGATGACCGACCCGTCGTCATCACCGGTCCCCGACGGGCTGCCTTCGTCGAGCTCGCCGTACGTCGAGTAGAAGTACGGCGTATCGGCGGCGAACTCGCCAGAACACGTATCGACGAAGTGATACCCCGCGACTATCCCTGCGTCCATGCGGGTCTGCTCGACCTCCGCGGCGGTGCGACCGGTGAGCGCCGCGATCCGTGCATCGGCGAGCCCGAACTGCTTCGCGGCGAGCATCGTCGCTGGATCTATCGAAGCGCCGGCCGGTCGCGCAGCGAGCGCGCGTTCGAACTCGGCCTGCCGTGACAACTCGTAGAGGAACCAGCGGTTGAAGCCGGTCCGCCGTTCGAGCTCTGGAATCGCAGCATCCCCGTCGCGCTTGAGGATCGTATACGCGGCGAACAGCCGCCGTGGATGCTGCGTCACCGTCATACGTTCGAGCTCGGCGGCCGACACAGTGAGCTCCTCAATCCCGTTGAACCCGATCTCCACCGCGCGAATCGCCTTGTTGAGCGCCTCACAGAAGGTGCGCCCGATCGCGAGGCTCTCCCCTACGCTCTTCATCTGCGTGCCGAGCTCGTCGTAACCGAGCGGGAACTTTTCGAGCTCGAACCGGGGCACCTTCACCGCGACGTAGTCGAGCGACGGCTCGAAGCAGCTCACGGTCTTGCACGTGATGTCGTTGATCACTTCATCGAGCGTGAACCCGACCGCAAGACGCGCGGCACAGCGAGCGATCGGAAATCCGGTCGCCTTGCTCGCAAGCGCGGAACTGCGACTCACGCGCGGGTTCATCTCGATGACAACCATCCGGCCGCTCGACGGATCGACGGCGAACTGCACGTTCGACCCGCCGCAGTCGACGCCGACAGCGCGCAGGATTTCGATCGCGGCGGTTCGCATCTCCTGGTACTCGCGGTCGCTCAGCGTCTGGATCGGCGCGACGGTGATCGAGTCTCCGGTATGCACGCCCATCGGATCGACGTTCTCTATGGAGCAGACGACGACTGCGTTGTCCGCGCCGTCGCGCATCACTTCGAGCTCGAACTCCTTCCAGCCGATCAGGCTTTCCTCGATCAGCGCGGTATGCACCGGACTTTCGGCAAGCGCGCGTTCGACGAAGACCTGGACCTCTTCGGCGGTGTGCGCGATGCTCCCTCCGCGGCCGCCGAGCGTATAGCTCGGCCGGATGATCAGGGGCAGCCCGTGCCGGTCGACGAAGTCCCGCGCTTCGCGGTAGGTCGAGATCAGGTCGCTCTGTGGGCTCTCGAGCCCGATACCTTCGACGACCTTCTTGAACTCGCCGCGGTCCTCGGCCTTCTTGATCGACTCAACGCGCGCGCCAAGAACCTCGACTCCGTACCGGTCGAGTACGCCCGCCTGCGCGAGGTCCATCGTCAGGTTCAGCGCGGTCTGTCCGCCCATCGTCGCGAGCAGCGCGTCGGGCCGTTCGGCCTTGAGTATCTCCTCGATGTAAGGGATCTCGAGCGGATCCATGTAGATCGCGTCGGCGGTTCCCGGGGTTGTCATCACCGTCGCGGGGTTCGGGTTCACCAGGATCACCCGGTACCCCTCTTCCTTGAGCGCCTTGACCGCCTGATTGCCCGAATAGTCGAACTCGCACGCCTGACCAATGACGATCGGACCGCTCCCGATGATGAGAATCGATTTAATGTCGCGTCGCGCCGGCATCTACTTCACAACCTCCAGGAAGGAGTCGAAGATCCAGCGCGAGTCGTACGGACCCGGCGCCGACTCGGGATGGAACTGCGCGGTCCGTACGCGGGCCGCGTCGTCCCGGATACCTTCGACGGTGTCGTCGTTCGCATTACGGAACCAGACACGGGCGCTCGCCGGAAGCGTCGCCTCGTCGACCGCAAACCCGTGATTCTGGCTTGTCACGAAGACAGCGTGTGTCAACTCGTCGCGCACCGGGTGATTCACTCCGTGGTGCCCGAACTTCATCTTGTAGGTCTTTGCGCCCATAGCCTCGGCAATCAACTGATGCCCCAGGCATATCCCGAGCACGGGACGCTTGCCGAGTGACTGCCTGACCAGCTTGACCTGACGATCGAGCACAGCAGGATCTCCCGGTCCGTTCGAAACAAACAGCGCATCGACTCCGAGCGACGCGACGAGCGCGTCGTCGGCATCGCTCGGAAGCAGCGTCACGCGGCATCCCCTTCGCGACAACTCGCGAACGATGTTTGCCTTGAGCCCGCAGTCCAGAAGCCCCAGGTGCGGTGAACCGCCCTCGTTGACCGTTACCACGTCGAGGCTACCGACCTCCCCGACGAGCGACCTGCCTTCCATAGCCGGGAAGCGGCCGAGCGCTGCGACCACGGTAGAAACCTCTTCGTCGCTGAGTTTTGCGCCGGTGCCACGCACGATCGCGCCGTTGCACGACCCACCGTCGCGCAGCCGCAGCGTCACAGCCCTGGTGTCGACGCCGGTGATGCCCGGGGTGTTCGACGCGCGAAGGAAGTCGTCGAGCGTCGTGCGGCCGTCGGGGACCGGGCCGGTGTAGAGCGATCGGACGATGAAGCCGGCGGGTTTGACAACCGAACGCGATCCAGGCTCCGGCCCGGTCTCACCCCACTCGGGATCGCACCCGTAGTTCCCAATATGCGGGTAGGTCATCGCGACAAGCTGGCCGGTGTAGGACGGATCGGTCAGCACCTCGTGGTAGCCGCTCATCGCGGTGTTGAACACGACCTCGCCGACCGCTTTCGGGGAAGCGCCGACAGCGGCAGACAGCTCGTCGGGAGTCGGTGCGGCCGCCCCGAACGGCGATCCGCTATACACGTGCCCGTCGGCGAGCACGAGAAAGCACGTACTACTCATCGCATCTCCACGCAAAAAAACGGCCTTGACGACGCCGCATGACGCGGCGGCGCAAGGCCCTCGGCTACCCCCTAGGGGAATCGAACCCCTCTTTAGAGACTGAGAATCTCTCGTCCTAGCCGATAGACGAAGGGGGCATCTATCGCTTCCCGGGGAGGACTCGAACCCCCACTAACAGAGCCAGAATCTGTGGTGCTACCATTACACAACCGGGAATCGGCGCACGCGGAAACGATACAACCGCACCCGGCGCTTTGTCAACCCTCGCGTTTCGCGGTTCAAAAACCGGCGCGAATTCGGTACCCTTCCCGCATGCAAGTACGAATCGTGGAGTGGTCGGCACTCACCAACGACGAGCGCAGCGCCCTGCTGCTGCGCTCTGAGAGCGACATCACCGACGCGGTCGCGGTTGCCGAAACGATCGTCGCCGACGTCGCGCGTCGCGGTGACACGGCCGTGCGCGAGCTATCGGCGCGGCTCGATCGGATGACCGATCCCGACCTGCCGCTTCGGGTGGGCGACGATGAAATAGCCGCCGCGGTCGATCGGATAGACCCGAACGTGCGCGCGTCGATCGACTACGCGATCGCAAACGTGCGGGCGGTTCACGAAACCCAACGCGAGCACCAGACTACGCTGACCGAGGTAAGACCCGGCATCCTTGCCGGGGAGCGAACCGTCGCGATCGATTCGGTAGGGCTCTACGTGCCGCGCGGCCGTGGGAGCTTTCCTTCGATGCTCTACATGCTCGCGGTCCCCGCGCAGATCGCGGGGGTGCGCCGCCTCGTCGTTACCACCCCGTCGGCGCCCGACGGATCGGTCGACGCAGCGTGCCTCTACGCGGCCGATCGGTGTGGAGTCCACGACGTCTACCGTGTCGGGGGGGCTCAGGCGATCGCCGCGCTCGCGTACGGAACCGAATCGATCCCCGCCGTCGACAAGATCGTTGGGCCTGGCAGCGCGTACGTCGCCGCCGCGAAGCGAATCGTCCGTGACCGCGTCGATGTGGGGCTGCCTGCGGGGCCGTCCGAGTCGGCTATCCTCGCCGATCAATCGGCCGATGCGTTCTGCGTCGCGCGCGACCTGCTGATCGAAGCCGAACACGGCGCCGATTCGCAGGCGATCCTCGTGACGACCGATCGAACGCTCGCCGAACAGACCGCTCGAGAGATCGAGCAGCTCATCGGTGAGACCCCCGAGCCACGGCGGAGCTTCCTGGAGTCGGTTTTCGCCGGATACGGCGCGATCATCACCGCGGCGACGGTAAGCGACTGCGCCGACATCGTCAACGCGATAGCGCCGGAGCACTTGCAGATTCGCACGGCCGACCCGTTCGAGACGATGGGGCTCATCAGGAACGCCGCGGAGATCCTGCTTGGAGAGCACACGCCGTTCAGCATCGCGAACTACGCAGCCGGGGCGAACGCGGTGCTGCCGACCGGAGGGTTCGCGCGCGCGTGGTCGGGGGTTTCGGTGCGCGACTTCGTCAAACGCTCGGGCCTTGTCCATGTCAGCCGCGGCGCGTACCGCGAGATCGCATCGCACGCGGCGACGCTCGCCGACTACGAAGGCTTCTATTGGCACGCGCGAGCGCTGCGCGACCGCGAAGGGTTCCGCTGATATGTTCGCGACGGTGGAAGAGGGCTTCGATTTCTGCGAGAGTTTCGTCAACGTCGAACGCGGTGCGTACTCGCCGCGCCGGTGGCGGCTCGAACGGATGCGCGCGCTCCTGCAAGCATTCGGCGATCCGCACCGCGCCTACCCGACGATCCACGTTACCGGATCGAAGGGGAAAGGGTCGACGGCGGCCTACGCGGCGCACATCCTGCACGCGGCGGGTCACCGCGTTGGCCTCTACACATCGCCGCACGTCGAGTCGTACCGCGAACGCGTCCGCGTACTCGACGGATCGCTCACCGACGACGTGTTCCTGGCCGCCTTCGAGCGGATCGCGGCCTGGGCGAACGATCAGCGGCGACGCGTTCGCGCTGAGGAGCTCCCTACTACGTTCGAGCTGGTCACGTTGCTGGCCTTTCTGGTGTTCAGGGAGGTCGGCTGCGCGTTCGCGTCAATCGAAGTCGGGCTCGGCGGACGGCTCGACGCGACGAATCTGGTTCGGCCGATCGTCTCGGTCATCACCCCGATCGAGCTCGAGCACACCGAGTACCTCGGCCCGACGCTGCGCAGCATCGCCGGCGAAAAGGCGGCGATCATCAAGCGCGGAACTCCGGTGGTAGTCTCTCGACAGCACCCGGAGTCGATGCACGTGATCGAGCGTGTGGCACAGCTTCGTCGCTCATCGCTCACCCGGATCGAATCGATAGGCGACGTGGAAAGCCGACTCGACGGGCTATCGACGACAGTTCGGTTCACCACCCCGCGTATCGGTAGGGTCGAATCGAGCCTGCGGATGCTCGGATCCACGCAGGCGAGCAACGCCGCGTTGGCCACGCTCGCGATCGACATCGCGCTTCCCGACACTCGGGGTGCGGCGGTTGAGCTCGGCCTGCGCGAGACGTGGCTCCCGGGCCGCTCGGAGATCCTTGCCGGGTCGCCCGCGCTTCTGGTCGACGGAGCGCATACCCCCGACTCGGTCGCGCTCGTCTGCGAAACGGCCCGGGCTCTCTGCCCGGACCGTAACAAGCGGGCAATCATCTTCGGATCGGTTGCCGGCAAGGCGCACGCGCAGATGCTCGAGCACGTCGTGGAAACCTTCGATTCGATCGTCATCTGCGAACCCGGCACGTTCAAGCCGAGCGATCCCGAAGCCCTTGCGGCGATCTGCAGGCAACTCGGGAAACCGTGCACCGTGATAGACGGCGGCGCCGACGCGATCGCGCACGCGGTTTCGCTCATCGGGGCATCGGACGGACTGATCGTCGGCTGCGGTAGCTTCTACCTGGCGGGAAAACTGCGCGCCGCTCACCGGACCGGGGCGGAGCATGTCGCTTAACTGGCGAGAGATCGATGCGGTCATCGATGAGCTCGCGCTGCGCGGAGCGTTCATCCAACAGGTGATTCAGCCCGATTTCCGGAACCTGTGGATCGAGATCTACCGACCCGGACAGACGTTCTTCCTCAGAATCTGTCTGGAGACGGGTAGAACCAGGATTCACAGCGAGACCGGCCGACCAAGGAAACCGACGACCCGCCAGCGCTTCGCGCAGTTTGCCAACGCCCGATTGCGCGGCGCGCGAGTCGGTGACGTCGCCCAGGTCAACGCAGACCGGATCGTCAGGATCGATTGCCGGCGCGCGGATGAACCATCGATCGTGTGGATCAGGCTCTGGGGCGGTGCTGCCAACGTGGTCGTCACCGACGCCGACTGGGTGATCCTGGATGCGTTCTACCGACGGCCAAAGCGCGGCGAAGTCTCGGGTGGCAGATTCGCGTTGCCGGACAGCCGTGCGCAGGCGGGGGTCGCTACTCGTTCGCCGGCGGAGTTTGCGCCCCGCTGGACCCGCGATGTGAACCGCGCGACGCGCGATCACTACCGCGAAGTCGAGCGTGATGAGCGCAGAACCGTGCTGCTCGAACGGGCACGTTCGTCGATAGAGAGCAGCCTTTCGGCCGCATCGCGCAGACAGTCTGAGATCCGAGAGCAGCTAGCCCGCGTGGAATCGGGGTCCGCGGGACGTCATTACGGCGATCTGATCATGACGAACCTCCACCTCATCGAACCCGGGGCTCGCTGGGTTACGTGTGACGACTACGAAACGGGCGAATCGGTGACTCTCGAGCTCGATCCGGGTTTGAGCCCGGCCGAAAATGGCGCACGCTACTACGAGCGAGCGAAGCGTGACGAACGTCGGTCGACGGCGCTGAAGGAGGATGCGGTCACGCTCGACAGCCGGGTCGTCCGCCTCGAGCGCACGCTCGCGCGGCTCGACTCGATGGATGAGGATGGCCTGGAGGCGCTCGTCGCCGACGGTTCAGCGCGCCGAACGACGCAGCGTACGAGCGACGCGCAGCCCGGACTCGAGTTCGAGCGTCACGGGTTTTCGATCCTGGTCGGCCGCAACGCCCGGGAGAACGATGAGCTGCTGCGTCGATACGTCCGGGGTAACGATCTGTGGCTGCACACGCGCGACTACCCCGGCGGGTACGTTTTCGTGCGGTCGAGGCCGGGTAAGTCGGTGCCGCTCGACGTGCTGCTCGACGCGGGCAACCTGGCCGTTCATTTCAGCAAGGCCAGACCGAACGGTCGGGCGGACCTCTACTATACAAGCGTGAAGTATCTGCGCCGGGCGAAGACGGCACCGATCGGTACGGTCCTTCCGACGCAGGAGAAGAATCTGTCGGTCACCGTCGACCGCGAGCGTCTTGCCGAAATCCTGGGCAACGAACCGGTTCGCGATTGACGATTCGTTCGACAACGAAGATCTTAGCGGTACGCTATGGCACAACACGTAACACCTATTGCAGAGGGTCTCGTTCGCGTAGAGCGCGAAGCAGATGTGCTCCTGGGAGTCGACACCGGCATCCCGGCGAACAGTCCGACGCTGCGCAAGCTCGCGGGGCAGAAACGCCAGGCCGGTCACATCGTTCACGGCGAGCTGGTCGAGCACTGGATCCCGAAGGGCTTCATCGAGTACGACGGGAAGGTCCATGTCACAGGACCGTTCGCTTCGGGTCGTCTGGTATCGACGGTACTGTCGACCGGTGGTACCGAACGGCTCACGGCGCTCAGACGGATCGCCGATGCGTTCTCGGCGGTGATAGCGCGTGGAGAGGCGGTCGATCCGATCCACACGCGGAGTATGGTCCTGCTCGACGACGGTGGCGCGCTCGTCCTTCCACCCGATATAACCAAGGCAATCCGTGAGCACCAGAGTTACTCGCAACGCATCGAAGGCATGGAGCGCTACAACCATCCCGACTGGCCTCCCGAGAAGAACATCGGGTTCTTCCTGGCCGTAGCGTCGTATCAGATCATGACCGGTGACTTCCCGTA
Source organism: Spirochaetaceae bacterium (assembly GCA_007129695.1). Lineage (GTDB taxonomy): Bacteria > Spirochaetota > Spirochaetia > DSM-27196 > SLST01 > SLST01. Next base: position 12,904 of record SKVA01000068.1, read on the forward strand.
CGACGCCAATGACGAAGAGGAACTGCACGCGAGGGTCCGAATGGGCACGGTCATCCCCGCATCGGCGCGAGACGTAACGATCCGGCCCGAGGTTTCCGATCTCCTGCAGCGGGCGCTCACAAGCAAGGAGGCGCCGCTCGATCCCTCCGGTTGGGCCGAACGGCTTCACACGTGGCACAAGAACGGATTCACCGATCGGCTGACCGAGGAACAGCGAGCTGAACGACAGAGCGCTGCCTCTCAGACCGTGCAGCGCGTCGAAAAGACGTTTCAGCGCAAGGAACTCGTCCGCCGAAACGGGCGCAAGGCGCTCATCATCGCGGCGATCGTGATCGTCGTCGGGTCGATACCGGGAACGATCATCTATAATGCATTGCAGCCGCGCAGCACGGCCGGACTTCCCGCCGACGAGGTCGTCCGCGTGTTCTACACGAGCATCAACACGCTCGACCACATGGTGATGGAAGACGCGGTCATCGACGGGGCCGGAAGGCCACTCATCCGCGAGGTCATGAACCTGTTCGTCCTGGACCGGCAGCGGATGAGCGTTGAGATGCAGTCTGGGTTCGTCGACGCGCAGCAGTGGCGTGACGCGGGGATGCCCGCGCTCCAAGCCAACCGCGTCCCGTACGGTGTTGCGTTTCTGGAGCTCACCGCACTTGCCGCGCCCGACGCAGAACGGTGGTTCCAGGCCGATTTCGAGCGCTGGCTGCCCGACTACGATGCCGCCGAAACGGGAGGCAACGTGATCGCCGGCTATCGTAACCGTGAGATCGTGCGGTTGCGGCAGGATCGCGAGGACTGGGTGATCTACGAGTTTGAGCAGATCAGCCAGGAGCGGCTCAACGTGCGCGAACTGCGGCAAGCCGCGGCTCAGCAGTGATCCGCGGACCACGGGTCGCGTGAAGTGATAACCGCGTCGGGCATCCTGCAGACCGGTTGGACCGACCCGTGGATCAACGCGCTACTCGACCGGACCAAAGGAGCGAACGCACCGGTCGGCGTCCATTTCGATCAGAACGAGGAACTCTTCCTCAGGCTCCCCCGTCCGGTCGAAGTGCCACCGTTTCCGGTGCACCATTCGGTCGACGAGCGCGAACCGTCGTCGCACCTTCGCGACGCGACGCGGACGGTGATCGACCAGATCTGCAGGCTTCTTCCCGACGCGCTCGGCGGGTTCAGGTACGCATTCGATCCGACGAGGGCGTTTGCACCGGCACTCTACCGATTCTACAATCTCGGCGGTTCGCGCTACCTGCATCTGATCCGCGTCGATCTGAGCTATCGTCCCACGCGGAGCCGACTGATCGAACGCCGATCGAATACGTGGTCGCCGCGCCACGAAACACAGCATCTGTTCATGGAGTCGGACATCGTTCCGCTCATCGGTGATTCGACGAGCGATTCCGCAGAGCAGCGGGTGGTCGTCGAGCAGTCGATCAGCGAGACCTGGATCGGCGAGACCGGCCGCGGCTACCTGCGCCAGGGGGTGTGGCTCGACCGCGATCTGACGCGTTTCCTGACGAAGGCGTTCGTCCCACCCGAATGCCGGCTGTACCCCTATTTCCCGTTCTCCTGCAAGTTTCGCGCGTTTACGCACGCGACCGTCGCGCTCACCGGCGACGAACGCAGCCGATCGGTTGCCACGATCGACCGGGCCCGGGCGATCGTGCGCCCCCGCATCCGCGAGATCGAGGACTCGTTGCGTCGCGTGGCGCACGACGGATTCACCGAACAACTGCCCACATTCGATAGCTTGCGGGTCGAGGTTGCCAGACGATGGCCCGATCGATGGAATGGCTGGACGATGAGGCGATACCTGAACAAGGAGGAGCAGCGTGAGTTTGAGCTCACCCCGGGAAGATTCTGATCTTGCCGGCAGACAAGTCGTTGTACTCGGGCTCGGGGCCCACGGCGGTGGAGTCGCAACGGCAAGGTACTGCGTTGAACACGGCGCCCACGTGTGCGTGACCGACCTGAGATCGGAGGTCGACCTTGACGCATCGCTTCGCGCGCTCGCGGGGCTCGATATACGCTACCTCCTCGGCCGTCACGACATCGACGACATCAGCAACGCGGACATCGTCGTGAAGAACCCGGCCGTTCGACGGGCGGCACCGGTGCTCTCGCACGCGCGCAGGATCGAGACTGATATCTCGCTCTTCCTCAAGCGCCATCGTGGGCCGGTCATCGCGGTAACCGGCACGAAGGGCAAGTCGACGACCGCGTCGGCTATTCACCATGCGCTCACAGGCACGTGGCCCGACGCGAGACTCGGGGGCAACATCACCGTCTCCCCGCTGTCATTCGCCGATGAGGTATCACCCGAAGCCCCGGTCGTACTCGAGCTGTCGTCGTTCCAGTTGGGCGATCTATGGATGACTCCACGACCGGCCCACGGATACCCGTTTTCGGTTTCGGTCATCACAAATCTCCTTCCCGATCATCAGGACTACTACGACTCGATGGACACGTACGCCGCGGACAAAGCACTGATCTTCGCCGATCAGCGGCCGACCGACTGGGTCGTTATCGCGGGCGACGACGAGTACTGCACCGGCTACACCCCGCGATTTGCCGATCGGACGATCCGACTCCCTCACCCCTCCTACGATCCGGCCGCGTTCGTCGGCCTGTGCACCGAGCGTGCGGCGCACGCGCGTCGCAATCTCTACACGGCCGGCGTCGTCGCGAGTCTGCTCGGAGTGCCCGCGGACGAGATCGGCGCGCGACTCGCCGACTTCCCCGGTGTGCCGCACAGGCTCGAGCGCGTCGCGTTCCACAACGGTATCAGTTTCATCAACGACTCCGCCGCGACGATCCAGGAGGCCACGCTCGCCGCGCTCGATGGCTTCGATGGACCCGTGCACCTGATCGCCGGTGGCAGCGACAAAGGACTGCCGGTGGATCGATTCGTCGATATCGCAGCCCGAGTCGCTTCACTCCATCTGCTTGAAGGCAGCGCCACCGAACGAATCGTCGCAGTTCTTGGAGGCGGCTCGCGGCGAATGACCGGCCCTCACCCCAGCCTCCGTGCCGCCCTCCGCGCGGCGACGTCGGCCGCCCGACCCGGCGACACCGTACTGCTGTCGCCCGGGTGCGCGTCATTCGGGATGTTCCGAAACGAGTTCGACCGGGGCGACCAATTCCGGGCACTAGTGTACGATAGTCAGGGAGGAGGCTGAGCATGAGCTACCCGACCGACTTCCTGCGCGCCGTCCCGAAGAACGACCTTCACGTCCACCTCGACGGCAGCCTGCGCGTGGAGACGCTCATCGATCTCGCTCGTAGTCAGAACGTCGAGCTCCCATCGTACACCGCCGAAGGCCTGCGCGAGACAGTGTTCAAGCCGATCTATCGTGACCTGGACGAATACCTCACCGGCTTCGCGTACACGTGCAAGGTGATGCAGGATGAAGAGAGTCTGCAACGGATCGCGTACGAGCTGGCCCAGGACAACATCGCCGAAGGAGTCCGGTACATGGAGGTGCGGTTCGCGCCGCAGCTGCACGTGTCCGATCGCCTGACGTTCGAGCAGGTCATGACGTCGGTAGACGCGGGGCTGCGTGCGGCTCGCGATGAGTTCAACAGGTCGATCACCGACGACGAGCCCGAGTTCGAATACGGGATCATCGTCACCGCGATGCGGTTCTTCACGCCGCGGTTCAGCAGCTACTACAGCGACCTTGCGCGCGTCCACCCGTACTCGAGCGAGGACGAGCTGATCCGGATGGCTTCGTTCGAGCTAGCGAAAGCGGCGGTACGGCTGCGCACCGAAACCGATGTCCAGGTTGTCGCGTTCGACCTGGCAGGAAGCGAGTACGGCTACCCTGCAAGCGCGCACCACGATGCATACGACTTCGTGCACGCGCACTTCATGAAGAAGACCGTCCACGCCGGCGAAGCGTACGGACCGGAGTCGATCTTCCAGGCGATCACAAAACTCAACGCCGACCGGATCGGGCACGGACTGCGGCTGTTTCGCACCGACATGATCTACTCCGAAGATGTCGTCGACCGCGACGCGTACGTCCGCGACCTGGCCAACTACATCGCCGACAAGCGGATCACCGTCGAGGTCTGCCTGACGAGCAACCTCCAGACGTGTCCCGACCTCAAGACGATCCGCGACCACAGCCTGGGGCAGATGCTCGATATCAACCTGAGCGTCTGCATCTGCACCGATAACCGCCTGGTGAGCAACACGACGGTGACGCGGGAGCTCGAACTCGCGATCGAAGGCTTCGATATCGGCCCGAAACAGCTGAAGAACATCCTGATCTACGGGTTCAAACGCAGCTTCTTCTACAGGTCATATCCAGAGAAGCGGCAGTACGTCCGTCGGATCACCAACCACTACGAACGGC
>SKVA01000277.1 GCA_007129695.1 Spirochaetaceae bacterium
CTCAAAGCGCCGCGCGGACTCGTGTAACGAGATCCTTGCGAACCCTGCATACCATCGTGTACGCCGGGTCGAACACGTTGCCCAGGTCGTACTCGACGCACTGACCAAGGAGCGAGTGGCTAACGATCGGTGGTAGCGCGTATTCGGTCTCAAGCCATCGGAGCATCTCGGTCGTCGCGTGCTGAACGCACTGGTCGAGCGGGCGCGCGTTTCCGACCGTCATGAGCCACGCGTCATTCTGGGCGCGTGGCCAGCGGATCGACCCGCCGCGGACCACGTCGACCCGGAACGTCACGTCCATCGAGATCTCGATGCCGGTGCCGACGATCTCCCCGTCGCCCTGCGCCGCGTGTCCGTCGCCCAGGAAGAAGAGCCCTCCGGGCTCGGAGACCGGGAGGTAGACGGTGACGCCGGCCGCAAAGCCGCGGTAGTCCATGTTCCCGCCGTGCGGGCCGGACGTCGCAGTCGATATGGACTGACCACCCGCCGGAGCCACACCGAAGCATCCTATCATCGGCGCGAGCGCGATCGGAACCCGGCAGAGCGCGGTCTCGGGTTCGACCATCCGTGCCGTGCCCGCGGCTGCGTCGACCAGCCATCGGCATTCGGATACCTCGTCGTCAGCGATCGGCGTTCCGGGATCGAGCACGCCCGGCGCGATGCGCGGCGACGTGATCCCGTAGTCCCGGTTCGGGACGATCCGTTCGAGCGTCACCGCGAGTGTGTCACCGGGCTCGGCGCCGCGCACAAAGAATGGCCCGGTCATCGGGTTGCCGCGCGGCGCAACCTGCCTGTCGTCGCGGTCGCGCCCGCGCGCGTCGGCGGTCGACGTCGATACCGTGTCACCCGCGTCCACGGTGAGGACCGGCTCGTGCGGCCCTATCGTCGTGTAGAAGACCGTCGGTGTGAAGTCGTGGTGAGCCATTCTCTCCTCCTGGTGCGCGTTCTTCTGAGGCAAACGATACCGCTTTGCCGGCCGGCCGTCTCTACTCCCGTCTCTATTCCCGGTTGCAGCGGCTCCCGGCATCCCCTATGATCGGTGCGAAGGGGATCGCATGGAACAGACATGGACGTGGTCGACGACCGGTTACACCTTCGTGGGAGTTGCGCACGACCAGATCATCGAATCGTGTCGCGCGGCCGGCCTGTCCGGAATCGAAGGTGCCGCCGAACTCTTTCCGGATGAGAACGATGCCGAGCTCGATCTGCTCGCCCGCCGCTACCGCGATGCGGGTCTGGGGATAGACACCTACCATCTGCCGTTCAAGCCCGACGATGACATCGTCTGTTTCTACGAGACGACGCGACGTGCGGCCGTCGACACGATGATCGCGCAGATGGAGCGCGCGGCGGCCCTGGGCGCGCGAACAGTTATCCAGCACCCTTCGACGAACCGGTTCAGCGTCGACGTGGAAGGGTTCGACGCCTACCTCAGCCGGCTCGACCTCAGCCTCAACGCGCTCCTGCCGCGAGCCGCATCTCTCGGGCTGACGATCGCGATCGAAAACATGCTCCCCGGAGCCGATGGCCCGCGCGTCGGCTCGAAACCCGAACACCTGTCGCTGATCGCCGAGCGTTTCGCCGATCCGAACCTGGGGTTCTGCCTGGACACCGGACACGCGCTGGTCGCGGGTGGTCCCGATGGTGCGCAAGAGTTCTTCCGCGCGATGAAGCCCATGCTTGCCGCCTTCCATCTTGCGGACAACGCCGGGGATCGTGACTCGCACCTGGCCCCGGGCCGTGGACTGGTCGACTGGGGCGCCGTCTTCGCCGGGATGGCGGAGATCGGCTACGCACGTGCGGCGTGCATAGAAACCCCGCCGTTCGCGCACCGCAAAGACGGAGTGTTCAGCCACGACGCGTGGAAGACGCTCGTGAAAGACACTCAGACGCTCGCGGACAACGCTCTGCGGTGACGACCCGGGATCCGGGCTGACCTTCAGATCTCACCGGTTCCGTGGCAGGTCGATCTGTACGGTCTCCCCCGGTGAGACAATCCATTCGTCGTTGGACACGCGCACGCTCAGTGCGGCACTGTTTTCTTCTGCGCCACTGACCGTGAGCCGCCACCGGCTGGTCGTCACGGAGAGGGTGTTTCCCCGGAAGCACACGCGGAACGCGAGCGTCTTCCACGTTTCCGGAAGCGCCGGATCGAGTTCGATCGAGTCGCCGCTCACCCTGAAGCCCGCGAATCCCTGAACGATCATCATCCAGACACCACCGCACGCGGCGGTGTGGATGCCCCCCAGGAACGATCCGCCGCTTTTGACTTTCCTGCTCCGGTTGTACAAGTCGATCGTCGCTGCCTCATGAAAGTAGCGGTACGCCTTGTCGGTGAGTCCGCAGCCGCACGCGACGATAGAGTGGATCGACGGACTGAGCGATGAGCCGTGTTCGGTCCTTGGCTCGTAGTACTCGTAGTTGGCGCGCATCACGTCGGGTGGGAACGAGTCGACAAGAGCGAACAGCTGGAGTACATCGGCCTGCTTGAGTACCTGGGTCCGTACCGCGATCCCGGCGGGCCACCCCCAGTACTCCTCCGGATCGATCAGTCGCTCACGAAGCCGATCCGGAGTGACGTCCTCCAGCTCAAAGTAGCCGTCGAACTGCTCGATCAGGCCGGAGTCCGGATCGGGCGCAGGCACGTAGAACAACCGCGCGTGTTCGCGCCACTCGTCGACCTCGGCATGCGTCAGATCGATCCGGCGTGACGTCCGGGCGAGCGTCTGCGGCGTCCGGCTGCTCAGTTCATCGTACAGCCGCACCGCGGTCTCCAGCGCCAGCTTCGACAGGTACATCGTGAATGCGTTGTTATCGACGTTTTCGTGGTACTCGTCGGGGCCGAGCAGGCGGATGAGCTCGAACCGGTTCTTGTCCTTCTTGAAGTGCGCGCGGGACACGATGAAGCGCGCGACCTCAAACGCGATCTCCGCGCCGCAGCGCTCGACGAAGTCCCAGTCGTCCGTGGCCGTCAGGTACTGGTCGATCGCGTAGACAACGTCGGGTGAGATGTGGATCTGCCAGCAGTTGAAGTGGTTACGGATCGGTCGACCTGTCAGCACGTCGGTGAAGAAGACGTCGGGAAAGAGCTCATCGCCGGTCTTCCCGCTCGTCCACGCGTAGTACGCACCGCGATAGCCCAGACGTTCGGCCTTGCGACGCGCTCCCGGCAGCGTATCGTAGCGGTACTCCAGGATGCTGCGCGCGACGTCGGGCCGCGTGTAGACGAACATAGGCAGGTTGAAGGTCTCCTGATCCCAGAAGGCTGCTCCCTGGTACACCTGGCTCGACAGACCGCGAGCGCCGATCGGCAGGCGCGCGTGGGTCGGCGTGTGGATTATGTTGTGGAAGAGGTTGAACCGCGCGAGCGTCTGTGCCTCCAGGTCGCCTTCGATCTCGATGTCACACGCTGCCCATACGCGCTGCCAGACCGAACTGTGCGCGGCGTACAGCGTGTCGAAGCCCTCCGACAGCGCGCGTCGCGCGTCACGAACCGCGCACGCGCGTGGGTCGTCGGTATCGTTGCCGTGGTAGACTGCAACGACCTTCTCGATCGTCACTGGTCCACCCGGTTCGAGTCCGACATCAAGACGACGCATCATCGACTCGGACGATGAGTCGACGGTTCGGACTCCTTCGACAACGACGATCTGCGTACCGGACTCGACCGTCCACAGCGATACTCCGTTGAGCTCTCCGTCGGTGAAGGCTTCCTTGCGCGCGAAGTGGTTGCCGCTGAGACTCCAGACGTCGGCGTCGATGCCGGTGCGTACCGTTGCGTCGGTGGCCCTATCGGCGATCAGCGTGAAGCGCGATGCGATCAGATGAACGTTGTCGGCGTGTGCTAACCGCTCCTCGCCAAGCGTGATCGATCCTCCGGCCGGACTCGCCCATCTGGTATGCCGAGAGAAGAGCCCGGTGCGGAGGTCGATCCGGCGTTCGTACCCCTGAACCTCGGTAGCGCCGTCGATCGCCGACAGGGGTACGGTGTCGACGGACAGCTCCAGGTAGAGCCCGTTTGGTACCGTGCAGAGCTCGGTCAGCGCGCCGGGTTGGGCCGTATCCCACGTGTCGGTGACGATGCACGCGGTATACTGCTCCGCGCGCCACTCCGAAAGCGTTCCACGGTATCCCAGATACCCGTTGCCGATCATGAAGGTGCTGCCGGTTGTGACGATCTGCTCAGGGTCGAGCGATTTCTCGTGGACGTCCCATCCGGCGTCGGTATACACGTTCTCGATCAGCTTCACGGTCGCTCCCCTCGGGTTCGGTTATGCGGTATCGACCGGCGGTGAACCTGTTCCGGGCGCGCCGGATTCGATCGGGTACGTCAAAGGTACCCGATGCCTGCGATCGCGGCCAGCGACTGTTGGTGATCGGTGGTCGGAGTTGTACCCTTGCCGGATTGTGTCGCTTACGCGCGCGACACCTCGTACTCCTCGTATTCGCCGACCGTGACGAAGCCGATCCTCCGGTAGCACGCGAGCGCCGCTGCGTTGTCCGCCTTCACGTTGAGCCCGACGTCCAGGCCCTCACCGGTCAGGATCGAGCACAGCGCGGCGGTCGCCCGGCCGGCGTATCCACGGCCTCTGTGCGTCGGCAGCGTCGTGATATTGCCGAGCGCCGCGACTCCGTACCGCGGTGAGTAGACGTGGATCCCCGCGACGCTGACGATGCGCGATCCTTCACGGATTCCGACGTACCGGCCGGTTTCGAGCATTCGCGCGTCGAACCAGTTTGCCGGGTATGCCGCATCGTAGAGCGCGGTCAGCGCAGGGAGATCATCGGTCGACATTCGAACCACGTCGGGCTCGACGTCCGGCGCGGCATCGACTGCCGCGCGCGTGAGCGCCATCTTGAGGTGCGGTCCGTGCTCGGCCAACCGGAACCGATGCCCGAGCGCCGGCGCTATACCGGGACTCAGGTGCGCGTAGAACCGTTCCGGAAGCAGATGCGCGATCGACTCGACCAGCGACGAAAGCGGTTTGTAGTCGGTCCCCAGCGCAAGAAGCGTCGGAGTCGAGCTTGCTACGTAGAGCAGCGCGACCGCGTCCAGACCGTCCCGATCACCCGCGGTGGCGTCATCCGGGCTCAGACCGTACCACTGCGTGTACGGCCAGAAGAAATCGTCCAGATCGCCGAGCTCGTACATATGGAGCGGGACATCGCGCGTGAGAAACCGCTCGATGGTCGCTTTGTCGTGCAGGCAGATCGCGCCCATATCAGGCGGCGCTCTCTGTCGCCATCGCGTCGGCGTCGACGTTTCGACGCGTCGCGAGCACGCTGAGCGCGAGCAGCACGCACGCGGTGTAGTAGAGCGGATAGCAGACGAACGCGTTCCACCGGCCCGTGTCCACGTACCGCCAGTTGGCCAGGAACACGTCGGACAGGTAGAACAGGACGGCCCCGGCAAGAGCCGTACGTCGGCCGCGGAAGCGTGGCGTCGCGCCGGCGAAGACCAGCATCACGGTGATCACGACCGTGTACCCGACGATCTGCGCCTGTTCTGGGGCGGGCACGTGGGGGCCGAGCCAGAGGAAGTACACGCACAGGCTCGCGATCGTCGATGCGACTGCACTCACAACCAGGTTCCGGCGGTCGACGCCCTTCGCGATGAACGCTCCGGTCACGCCGAAGTGCGCGATCAGGAATGCGTAGAGTCCGAGCATGAAGTCACCGGGGCCGAGCAGATCGCCGAGCATGCAGAACACGAGCCCGGCTGCCATCAGTCGACCGTAGCGCGACCCGAGTGCGCCCCCCAGGAGCGCGGTGATCACGAACGACGCCGACGCGACCGCGGTGAACGCCATCGCGAACTCGCGCGGGCCTCCGTGGCGCGACCACAGCATGAGACCGGCCGCAGCGAGCGAAAGCACCGCCGTCGCGTACGCGGCGCGCGGTCTGGGAACGGTGACGAAGGATCGGAGGCCCATCGGCAGATGATAGGCGCGAACCGGTGCGGGTGCAAGCCGGTCGCGATTGAGGTACACTCGGCGGCAAGATCAGGATTGCCGGAGTACCCGTGGAAGACGTTACCGAAGCCGCGACACTCGCGCAGACGCTCGAAGCGATCGGCGAGTCAGGCTCATTCGACCTCAATACCGACCGGTGGGACGAGTCGATGCGATCGATGCCCGGCCGCGTTCCGTTCCTCGACCCGGAGGAGATTCGCAGCGCGCGAGAGTTCTGCGGGCTCGACGCCGACGTCGACGCGCCCCTGATCGAATGCGCGGGTCGGATCGCGTCGAACCGGCCGCTCGCGCGCCTGGCCTGGCACGCGAGCCGCTGCCTCTACGACTATCCGGAACCGGTAGACTTCCCGCGGTGGCCACCGATGCATGCTGCCGACGGCAAGCATGCTGCCGACGGCAAGCATGCTGCCGCCGGCACCCGGGCCGCGTTGTCAGACTCCGCGGAGGATGGTGCTGCACAGATCGAACCGGGTGCATGGTTTCTGATCATTGCGCTGTCGATGGTGCCGCGCGTAACCGCGACCCACGAGCGACTCGGGGTTCCCGGCGACGTTACCAGGCAGACGTGCAGGCAGATCGCGTGCTTCGCGGGCAACTACCGGACCGGGACACGCGGGGGCGTCGGGATCTACGCGAAGCAGATGTTCTGGCTCCGCCACTATACCGACGGTCGTCTCTACCGGCTCGGACGGTTCGAGTACATGCTGAAGCGGCTCCACGATGCGGTCGTTCTGTTCCGCCACCGCGAGACCGGCGACTACTTGGCGCTCGCCGCCGATCGCGGCCGCTACGATCGCGCCGGGTACGAAGTCGCTGCCCCGACCGGAGACCGCGAAGGCGGCGCGTACGCGTTCACCGCAACGCTCGCACTGAACTCCGACTGCGCGATCGGACACCCGATCGACCCGGCCGGTGTCGTGCTTCGTGATCCGGTTCGGGTCGACTACGCGGACTGGCAGCGCACGCTCGGACCGGGAGACACCGTGATCGACCTCCACATCCCGGCGGATGGGCGGATGGATCCGGACTCGTGCATCGACTCGATGCGTCGCGCGGTCGACTTTTTCGCGCACCGTTTCCCGGAGCGCCCGGCCCGATCGTTCTGGTGCTCATCGTGGATCTTCGGACCGCAGCTGGAACGGATTCTGAGCGAACGGAGCAATCTGGTCCGTTACCTGAAGCAGTGCTATCTGCTGCCCGTGCCGTCGGGCGGTGGCAGCCTCTGGTTCGTCTACCTGGACGACCACGTCGATCACGTCGCCGCGCCGCGCGACAACCCGCTCCAGGCGGCGGTGTCCGACTTCCTTGCCGCGGGCGGACGGTGGCGCGATGCGGGGATGGTGTACCCCGTGGATCGGCTCGACCGGTTCGGGAGCGAGCCGTTCAGGTCGTCGTGGAGCCGAGCGCTGTCGCTCGTTCGCGGGCCGGCTCAGTAGTCGGCCGTGCGCTTCGGGTATGCAGAGTCGGCGTCGATGATCCGTTGGAGCAGCGTGCCGCGCGCGTCGTGCAGGAGCGCCGTGACCCGCGGGTCGGCCGGGCGCGCCGGATCGGCGCGCAGATCGGCGCACTGGTCGGGATCGGTCTCAAGATCGTAGAGCCGCTCGCGTCCGTCGCGGTGCCGTGCGTAGAGATAGCGATCGGTCCTCACCGCCTTGTACCCGGGTCCGCCCGGGACCCCGTACTCGAAGAACGCGCTGTCGCGTAGCGGCGCGTCGGTGCCGGCGCGTCGGCGCAGCGACCGCCCCTGGAAGAACGGCGGAGTCGGCACGCCGCAGTAGTCGGTGATCGTCGGCGCGATGTCGACGAGCTCGACGAACGACGCGTCGTCCACTCGCGGCTGCACGGTCTCTGCCGGGAGCTTCGGCGGCTTCACGATCATCGGCACCCGCGTGCTCGAGTCGAACCACTGCGACTTCTGGATCAGCCCGTGGTCGCCCAGGTTCTCGCCGTGGTCCGACGTGAAGATCACGAGCGTATCGTCGCTGAGCCCGAGCTCGTCGAGCGTGTCCAGGATCCGGCCGATGCACTCGTCGACGTGACTGATGAGCGCGTAGTAGTGCTGCTTCACCGTACGCCATTGGTCGTCTGAGACCGGATTACCGCTCCCCGGATCCACGAAGTTTTCTCCGTTTGCACGGACCGGCAGCGGCATCCTCCCAGGATCGTACCAGTCGACGAAGCGGGATGGCGGGTTCACCGGGGTGTGCGGAGCGTAGAAGCCGGCGATCGCGCAGAACGGTTCGCCGTCGCGAGCGCGCGTCGCGCGACCGCGCAGGTAGTCGCACGTGATGTCCGCGACGAAGGCCGAGTGCGTCAGATCCTCGGGTCCGTCGAACACGTACGGCTCGTGCGTGTTCCGCGGGTGCACACGGATCGGTGTACCCGTCCACGCCGGCGGGGTGTCGACGCGGCACAGGTCGACCGCTGCCGGGTCGCGCGCGGCGACCCACGCGATGTACGGGTCGTCGTAACACCCCGGCTCGTCACTGACGATGCACGTGTCGAATCCGTACGTCGGATGCGGTTCGCGATGGTCGCGGTACGCCGACGCGTGGTTCAGGAAGTGGAGCTTGCCGAGCTGCGCGGTGTGATAGCCGTGCGCCGCGAGCACCGAGTGAAAACACGTGACATCGGTCGGCATCTCTATCCCGTTGCACCTGACACCGAGCGTTCCGGGGTAGCGACCCGAAAGGGCGCTCTGCCTGCTCGGCATGCATACCGGACAGTTCGCGAACGCACGGTTGAACAGCGTACCGCGCGCGGCGAGCCGGTCCAGGTTCGGCGTCCGGACGAGCGGGAAGCCGCCTGCGCCGACGGTGTCCCACCGCTGCTGGTCGGTCCATATCAACAGAACGTTGGGTCGTTTCACGTCGCGCCTCCGTTCATCGGCGCAGGCCCGTCGCGCTCTCGATCGCCGCGCGTTCGACCGCTGAGTACTTCGCGTTTCGATCCGGAACCGCGATGTCATCGGTGATCCCCCAGCTGCCGTAGCGGCTGTAGCGTCCCGCGAGCGCGAACACCATGTAGAGATCGCCACCCTTCTGCAGGAACTGCTCGGTGACGCTGCGGTAGAGCAGGGTGCCCATCCGTGGATCGCGTTCCGCCGTGATCCGGTTCGCAACCGGCCCCCGTGCGTTCTGTCCGGTGTCGGTCCCGCCTTCGTACACCGCGAGTCGGAGACCGAAGCGGTCGGCGATGTCGCGGTACTGCTCAGTCCGGCGACCGCCGGTTTCCATGTCGCGCACCATCACGCTCATGATCTCTTCAACGTCTGCGGACGGGCCTGCCGCAGCCGAGCTGAAGTACGCGGTGATTCCGATCCCCCAGACCGAGTCGGACGCGGGACCGCGCGTCGCCTCGAGCCACTCGAGCGCATCGATGTACTCGAAGCCGCGGGTTACCCACCAGCTGAAGACCGGACGCACCCGATCGCCGATTCGGTGCTCGCCGAGCACGTCGGTGAAGATCGTTCCGATCTCCACGGTCCGACGCATGTGCCTGCGGACCTCCCAGACCGACGTGTCGAAGGGGCTTCCGAAATCCAGGTCGCTGTCGGGGTCGTCGCGTACCTCGGCCACCGCGGCACCCGCGTTCCAGAGCTTCTGGCTGAACAGCGCGTTCCACACCTCGTTCGAGTGCTCGACGTAGACGACGAGCGACGGGTCGAGGCTGTCGCGTACCAGCTCGGCCAGACCACGGACGTAGCCGTCGGTCGCGTCGACTGGAAGCGTGAACCACGGGTTCGTCTTTGTCAGGTTCGCGATCTCGATCGCGTACTCCCACGCGCCGCCGCCGCGCTTCGTGCCCCATGCGTTCTGCGTCGTATCCGACGGGAGCTTCCGGTCCGACCACTCGGTGACGTTCGGGTAGCCGTGATCGCGGTTGTTCGTGTGGCTGTAGTCCATGAACCGGATGCTGTGAAACGCGCTGCGGGTCAGCGCGGTCAGCACCGGGGTCGCGATCGTCTGCTCGGTGTCGGGATCGTATCCGGGCCGGATCACCCGCAGATCGGTGATGCCCGACCCCTCGGCCGACTCCGGGGTTCGTCGGGTCCGGCTGAACTCCAGGATCAGAAGTCCTCGTCCGGGCGGAAGCACGATCTCGCCCGTGGTCGTGTTCGTCGTCGCATCATACGAGATGTTCCTGATCTCTGCCTGCGGCCCGGCGGCGTCCTGACCGTTACGGACCTCCGCCTGACCGGTGAATCGCATCGCGTACGTCCCCGATACGTCGGCCATGTACTCGTCGGGGTCGTCGATCGGTGGCGCCCATGCCGGAATCGGACGCTCGTCGAACACGACCGTCCGCGGGTCGACCATCGGCCACCCGTGCTCGTCGAGGAGCTCGATAGGGATCCGTGATCCGTCGTGGTACTCCCACGCGCGCAGCGTCTTTGCCGCATCGACGAAGAGCCTGGTGCCCCCCATGTCGATACCGATCCCAACCCGGCTCGCCTGCCGGACGCTCGTATCCTCCGCCGGTCTGTCTGTTGCCCGCGGCCCGGCGGCACACGCCGCCACGCCCAGCGCGACCACTGCCACTATCGTTGTCGATCGCAACGCCATGGATAGCCGGCGAGCGCGCGCTGTGTACTCTCTGGTGCGCGACCTCATACTGCCACTCTACCGGGGTTGGAGACCGTGCAGCAAGTCCGCTCCCCCGAGTGGAATCTACTTGCCGTACTCCTCGGTGAAGAGCGTGAGGACCTCCGACTCATTGAGCGGTCGCGTATAGATTCGCATGTCGTCCAGGTGCGCGTTCAGCCAGCCGATCGAGCTCAAGCCGACCACCAGCGACCCATTCGTGTCGGTGAACCGATCCGCGTCTGCTGTCGCAACAACCCTGTTGTTGACCCATGCCTCGATGCGTCGCGATCCGAAGTCCCACGAGATCACGACGTGGTTCCATTCAGGCGCGTACCAGACGCCGGTCAGACTGTCGGGACCGATCGTCAGAACCGTACTGGTGTGACGGACGAACGAGACTCCCGCCTTGCTGTCCAGTCGGATCTCGTACCCCTGCGACTGATCCGCGCCGTGCCAGAGGACGCCCGCCTCGGTGTTGTTGCCCATGTCGCGTATCCAGAACGATGCAGAGAAGCCCCGGTCGAAGTTCGTGAGCGGACTGCCCTTGTCGGGTGCAGTATAGAGAAAGTCGCCGGGGCCACGCGTATCGACGGCTGCGCGCTCCCGGGAGAACCGATCGACCGTCAAGCGGACCGGCGCGTCGCTCTGCAGGTTGTACCGTTGCAGGTGGTGCTGCCAACCGCTCCAGTCGTCGAAGTTACCCTCGAACGCCCAGTACGCAGCCAATCCCGCCCACAGGTCCACCGGCTGCGTCGCAAATCGCCAGATCGGCCCCGTGGCGCTCTTCTCCGCGTTCCGCGCAACCACGTACCACTCGTATGTCTGTCCGCCTTCGAGTGACGCAGCGAAACCAGTCGTCTTCAGGCCCGCCTGGACCAGGTTGAACTCCACCATCCGGCCGAAGCGCATATAGAGGTCGTACTCGTCCGCATTCGTCGCGGACCACGTGATCATCGTCTCGATCGGCACGCCGGTCGATCCGTCTGCCGGGTTCGGGTTCGAGACGGTTGGGGTAGCCGGCTCGGTTGTGAAACTCCAGGTGCTGCTTGTGCTACTCCCACCCTCGTTTCGTGCGACGACCCGCCACTGGTACAGCGTGCTGTACGCGAGTGTGCCGAGCGAGTGGGTCGTCCCGGTCACCGTTGCGGTCGGCGTGCCGGGCAGCGATCCCGCCGCGACATATACGTCGTACGCCGTTGCTCCTGATGCCGCGGTCCACGACAGAACCGCTCCCGACTGGGCGACGCCTGTCGCGGCGTTCGTCGGTGACCCAAGGGAGAACGCGCCCGGGGGATCGATGGGGGCCGCGACGACCGTGACCGAATGGGTGTCGGAGACCGCGTCCGTTCCGTCGCTGACCGTGACCCGGAGCGCAAACTCGCCGAGCATGTCCGGAGTGAACGTCGCGCTCAGACCATTGGTGTCCAGATCGTCCGTGGTGAGTTCTGACCCTGTGGGTGTCTCGACGAACGCCCACCCGACGGTCAGCGGGTCTCCGTCGGGATCGTCGGCCGTGACGATGATCTCAACCGTCTCGCCCAGGGTAACCGCGTCCGGCCCTTCCAGCGCGACCACCGGGGGGCGGTTTGCTGGCGCGCTTCCGGCCGGATCCACCGGCTGAGTCACGGTTGATACGACTGGTGACTCGCACCCGATGGCCGCGAGCAGCGCGAATGCGATCAGAGTGAACGCCGGCACGAACCGTACCAGACTCCGACGACCAGCCATGATACACCCCCGCGTATCCGAGTAGATCACTCATAATATATCACATAGATAAGTGCATTCGTAAGCAAAAACCGCACGCAGCAAAAAACCACTCGCTTGCCCGCGCGCGGTTGATCCTCTACTATGATTCAGGCAGCAGCCCGGTGCGGGGGCGGTTGACTCTGCGCTCGGAGGTCGATGGCACGGCAGTTCGACATGGGACGCTGGTCCCGCGCATTCATCCTCGTCGCAAGTGCGATCGCTCTGATCGCCGTGCTCCTCTGGATCGTCTGGGGCCTGCCGCGATCGCTGCCGGTCGGAGGACCGGCACGCGAGATCGAGTTCGACGTCGATACTCGACCGGTCGTGGATCTATCGGATGCCGAGCGCGAGTTTCTGGCGTGGCACGGCCCGGTGACGATCGCCGTCGATCCGGATTGGGAGCCCTACGAATGGCTGGACGAGCACGGTGAGTTTCGCGGGATCGCCGCCGATCTGATACAGGTCATCTTCGGCAGGATAGGCGTGCCGTACCAGATCGTTCGGACCGGGAACTGGGCCGAAAGCCTCGATCGGTCGCGGCGCGGCACCGTCGATCTCCTCGCATTTCTCAACCGCACCCCGGCTCGCGAAGCGTGGCTCACGTTCACCGACCCTTACTTCATCGATCCGAGCGTGCTGATATCGCACGTACAGCGCGACTATATCGCCGACCTGGCACGGCTCAGCGGACATTCGATCGCGCTGCCCGCCGGGACGAGCGTTGAGGAAGAGTTGCGGGCCCGCTACCCGAACATACGGATCATCGTCGTCGATACCGAAGAAGAGGCGATCCGAATGGTTGCCGATCGCGTCGCCGATCTCACGTTGCGGTCGCTCACCGTCGCCGCGTACGTGATCCGGACGCAAGGGCTGTTCAACCTCAAGATCGCCGGACAGCTTCCCGAGTTTGCGAACGAGTTCCGCATGGGGGTCCGCGCTGACCGGCCCGAGCTTCGCGATATCCTCAACCGTGGCATCGCGACGATCACCCCGCAGGAGACGCAGCGGATCATCAACCGGTACGTGTCGATTCAGACCGGTCCGGTAGCCGACTACGCGCTGTTCCTGCGGGTTTCGGCTGGATTCGTCGCGATCGTCGCGATCGGACTGTTCTGGCACCTCCGGCTTCGACGACTCCACGCGAAGCTCCAGGCCCGCGAAGCCGATCTCACCAGGCTCAGTCGTCAGCTCGAGTCCGATATCGCGCTGCAGAAGCGTCTGGAGGAGCAGCTCACGCTCCACGCCGAACACCTGCGGCTGATCATCGACTCGGTTCCCGCGTACATCTACGCGAAGGATCGCGATGGACGGTTCTTGCTGGTGAACCGGGGGCTCGCCGACCGCTGGGGCGTGCGTCCAGATGAGGCGGTCGGGACTACCGACGACGACTACGGAGCAACGGGGGAGCAGGCGCGCGCGTACCGCGACGCCGATCGCGCGGTTATCGATTCGGGACAACCGCTGTTCATCGCCGAGGAGGAGTTCCAGCGCGAGGACGGCACAACCGGCTGGTTCCAGACGACGAAGGTACCGTACCGCGATCCGACCTCCGGTCGCCCCGCGGTACTCGGCATCTCGTTGGACATCACCGAACGCAAACGGACCGAGCGACTGATCCGGCGGATGGCGCAGCACGACGGTCTTACAGGGCTTGCGAACCGCGCGCTGTTTTCCGAGTTCCTGGCTCACGCGATGGCAGCAGCCGATCGCAACTCGACAAGGCTTGCCGTGTTGTTCATCGATCTGGACAGGTTCAAACCAGTGAACGACACTCATGGCCATCGCGTCGGAGACCTCGTCCTCCAGGAGGTCGCGAGTCGAATACGCGCGGCGCTGCGCGCATCCGACTCGGCCGGACGACTCGGTGGCGACGAGTTCGTCGCGCTCGTGCCCGACCTTGGTGGCAGGGCGGACATCGATGATGTTTTGAAGGTTGCGCAGAAGATCGCCGCGTCGATCCGGGCGCCGATTATCGTTGATGGCGTGACGGCCACCGTTTCCGCCAGTATCGGTATCGCGCTCTACCCCGACCACGGAACCGACGAAGAGACGCTTCTACAAATGGCCGACGCCGCTATGTACGCCGCCAAACATGTTGGACGCGACAGGGTCGAGGTGTTCCGCCCCGACGCCGGCTGACGATCGGGCCCGTTTGACGCTCGGTCGGAGGGCTGCTACCTTAACGGCTGAGGGGCATCGCGGATGGACGAATCGGGACAGACGCTTCGCACCGCCGATCCGCGAACGCTCCTTGCTGCGCGCGGGCTGCGGGCGTCGCACCAGCGACTAGTGATCCTCGACTATCTGTTGAGGCACGACACGCATCCGACCGTTGATCGCGTTCACGCTGACCTCTCTCCGCTCATTCCGACGCTGTCCAAGACTACCGTCTACAACACGCTCAAGGCGCTCGTGACAGGAGGCCTCGTCACCGAGATCACGATCGGTTCCGGCGAAGCGCGCTACGACGTCAGGGACCAGTCGCACGCGCACCTGCGATGCGCCGGCTGCGGCGGTGTGTTCGACATCCCGCTTCGCGTCGCGCCCGAAGCCGACATTCCGGCAGGCTTCGTTGTCACCGACGCAAACGTGACGCTCCGCGGCTTCTGTCCAGACTGCCGCTGCTGAGCGAGTTCACAGCATTGCCGCGAGCGCCTTGAACCCGGCGCGCGCGCGGTTGACGGTCGTTTCGATGTCGGACTCGCGGTGCGCGTACGACAGGAACCAGTTGTGGTGCGGGTGGAGGTAGACACCGCTGCGCGCCATCAGCGCGCAGAACGCTTGATTGAGCGTCAGGTCAGGGTCGTCGTCGAAGGTCATGAATGGTATCGCCGGGGGGCCGCTCATTGTGATAGAGAAACCCGACTCCGATGCCGCGGCGGTCAGGCCCGCGCACAGCAGTTCGCCGACACGCCGCGTGTGCGCAATCACGTCAACGCGGTCCATCTCTTCGAGCGTGCGAACCGCCATCGTCATCGGCGCTGACGCCGTCCAGAACGTTCCGGTGATGAAGAAGCCCGCCGCGGCCGACTTCATCGCCCCGGTTCCCAGCAGGACCCCGAGCGGACTCCCGTTTGCGATAGACTTACCCATGCAGATCAGATCTGGCCGCGCGCCGAACTCGACGTGCGAACCGGCTCGGTTCAGTCGGAAGTTGGCCCGAATGTCGTCCATGATCAGCAGCGCGTGCTCGGTCGCGCACAGTTCGTGGAGCGCATCGTACCAGCCCGGCGCGGGCATCACCGACGGCGCGAACGCCGGGTGATGGTACGGAGTCACTACGACCGCGGCGATCCTCCCAGCGTGTCGGGAAAACAAGTCGCGCACCATGCCGATATCGTTGTAGTGGAACTCCACGACCTCGTCGCGGTCGCGCAGGATCGGATACTCGTTCGACGAGCACCAGTTTGCCGCGCCGTGGTACGCGTGAGACGCGATCATCACGATCGGCTTGTCGGTGGCGACCCGCGCGATGCTGACCGCGAGCGTTGTCGCGTCGGTACCGTTCTTCGCGAAGACTGCCCACTCCATCGCGTCGATCCGGTCGACGAGCATCTCGGCAAGCTCGACCATCACCGGCTGCGGCCCGGTCAGCAGATCCCCGGCGCGTAGCCGCGCTTCGCCGGCCGCGACGACCGGTCGGTACCCGTACCCCAGGATCATCGATCCGTAGCCGCACAGGTAATCGATGAACTCGTTGCCGTCGACGTCGTAGAGCCGGCATCCTTCGCCCCGCTCGAAGTAGTACGGAAAGGAGCCGGGGATGACAAACCCGGGGCTCTTCGTGCCGTAGATGCCTCCGGGAATGACACGTTCGGCGCGGCGAAAGAGCTCGAGCGATCGGGAGAATCGCGGATCGTAGTCCGACGGTGCTCTGGTCTTCACGATGCGCTCCTCAGGTAGACACCGACGCGGTCGATGATCGGAAAAAGGTTCTGGATCATCGGGATGCGTCCGTGCAGGAGCACGCGTCGCTCCGCGAGTGCGATCGCCGCCGATATCTTCCCGGTCAGCAGCGCCAGCGCGGTATCCGTGTCGGCGAACTCGAGCTCGGCGTTCGCCGACGCCTCGACGCCGTCGCCGGTCGTCTGCCCTGCACGGACCGACAGCCCGTTCGCATCACGAACGATCAAGGCGCGGGTATTCGCCATCGTCACCATAATCGTCCCGTGAGGTATCCGGGCGAGTCGCGCCGCGACGTACGGGTCGTGGCGTGCGACCTGTTCGAGCGCAAAGAGCGTCGCAAGGAGCAGCATCCGGGGCCGCGTCTGGTCGTCGGCGAAGGCGGCAGTCAGTTGCCCCGTGAGCGCGCGGAACGACGCGCCTGCGCGGGCGAACCGGAGTCCCGTCGGGATCGGTACGACCCGCCCTCTGGTGCCCGACAGCACCCGAACCAGATCGATCGGTCGGGGAAAGTAGAGAACAAGCGATGGCCAGCCGCGAGCTCGATCCGCGGCGCGTCCGCCGTCGCGTCCCGCGGTGATCGAACAGACGGGTCCCCGGGAGGCCCATAGGTGAACGGTCACCGCGCGGTCGGGGAGGCTCGCGAACGCTTCGGACCGCAGGTTTTCGATGAGTCTGATGGTGACGCTTGCTCGGACGAACGCTGCGATCCGGTCGGTGGCGAGCGGCATGGTCTACAGCTTGTCGATCAGCATGCTGCACTTGCCCGATGGAATCGGGAGCGTCTTTCTCTTCTTGCCGAGCACGTTGATCGTGAAGTAGTAGAGCTTTTCGCTCTCCAATCTGATCTCCCAGCCGCGACCGCTGCGGTTGCTGAGGATCGTGATGAGATTTCGCTTGAGCGACAGGTGCTCGATGCCCATGATCTCGAGCGTCGGGACGATCCAGTCGACGGTCTTCCGCGGCAGGCTGATGTAGAGGCCGATGATGTTCTCGATCATCAACGCAACCGTCGC